>NZ_QTUM01000032.1:0-26528 GCF_003435615.1 Catenibacterium sp. AM22-6LB | reverse complement strand
CTATAAAATCAATAAATTCTAGAAAATTTAACTATTTATTGACATTTAATAGTTTGTCTCTTTGAGGACTTATTATAGTATGAAAAAAAGAAGTTGTCATGTGACAACTTCTTATTCTTCAGTCGTTTCTTCTTCAGAGTCTTTATCTACTACTGTAATACTTGAAACAGAAGCACCTTCACCTACTTTAATAAGTCTTACACCCTGTGTAGCTCTTCCAGCACTCTTTACCTGTTCCATTGGTAATCTGATAATAATACCTTCATTCGTAATGATCATTAAGTCTTCATTGCCTTCTACAGCTTTAATGCTGACTAATTCACCATTCTTCTCAGTAATATTAACAGTCTTAACACCTTTACCACCACGTTTAGATAAACGATATTCTTCTAGTGGTGACATCTTACCATAACCCTTTTCAGTAATGATTAAGATATTTTGTCCTTCAGTATTTGTAGTCACACCAATAATATGACTATCATCTACATTCATACCCTTAACACCACTTGCAGAACGTCCCATTGGTCTCACATCATTTTCATCAAAACGAATAGCCTTACCATTAGCGGCTGCAAGAAGAATTTCACTCTTACCATTAGTTAACTTAACATCAACTAATTCATCACCCTCACGTAATGTGAGTGCAAGTTTACCAGACTGTCTGATATTTTCGAATTCAGGTAATCCAGTTCTCTTTACTAAACCATCCTTAGTCACAAAGAATAAGAAATGTGATTCATCTACTTCAGAAGGTGTAATAGAGATCATAGTCTTTACCTGTTCATCCTTATCCATATTCAATAAGTTGATAATAGGAAGCCCCTTTGCCTGTCTACCAAATTCAGGAATATTATATCCCTTCATTCGATATACCTTACCAAAGTTAGTAAAAATCAATAAATCATCATGAGTAGACATATTCATTAATGAATCTACAACATCATCATTATTTGTACTCATACCCTTGATACCTTTACCACCTCTATTTTGAGCTTTATAAGTATCAATAGGCATACGTTTTACATAACCATTATTAGTTAAAGAAATAACTACATCTTCTTCAGGAATTAAATCTTCATCTTCAATATCAAATGAACCCTGAATGATTTCAGTTCTTCTCTTATCACCATACTTCGCTTTAATTTCAAGAAGTTCCTGATCAATAATCGCAATAATTCTTTCTTTATTCGCAAGAATATCTTTTAAATCTGCAATTGTTTCTAATAATGTATTTAATTCATTCTCAATCTTTTCTCTTTCTAATCCAGCTAGTCTTTGTAACTGCATTTCACGGATAGCCTTTGCCTGTCTTTCAGACATATCAAATTCATCCATTAATCTCTGCTGAATAATTTCTGTTGTACGAGAACTTCTAATTAAATTAATAATCGCATCAATCTGATCAATAGCACGCTTTAAACCATCTAAGATATGTGCACGATCTTCTGCCTTCTTTAAATCGAATAATGTTCTTCTACGAATCACATCTTCCTGATGTTCTAAGTAAACATTAATCATTTCTTTTAAAGATAGTGTCTTAGGTTCACCATTGACTAAGGCAATATTGTTGACACCAAAAGTAGTCTGTAATGCAGTTAACTTATATAACTGATTTAAAATAACTTCTGGCTGTACATCTCTTCTTAACTCAATCACAATACGAATACCTTCACGGTCAGATTCATCTCTTAATTCTGTAATACCGTCGATATTCTTTTCTTTGACATGAGCTGCAATCTTTTCAATTAAACGTGCCTTATTCACCATATATGGTAATTCAGTTACGATGATTGCTTTCTTATTACTACCGATATCTTCAATATCAGTTTTAGCTCTCATGACAATCAAACCATTCCCTGTCTCATACGCTTTCTTAATAGCGCCACGGCCTAAAATATAAGCGCCTGTAGGGAAATCAGGACCAGGGATATAATTATCCATTAACTCTGTAATTGTAATATCAGGGTTCTTAGAAACAGCAAGAATCGCATCAACCACTTCACCTAAGTTATGTGAAGGAATATTTGTTGCCATACCTACCGCAATACCAGTAGACCCATTAATCAATAAGTTAGGAATACGAGAAGGAAGCACATTAGGTTCCTTTTCTTCACCATCATAGTTAGGGACAAAATCAACAGTATCCTTGTTGATATCTCTCACCATTTCCATCGCAATCTTAGACATTCTTGATTCTGTATAACGCATTGCGGCAGCGCCATCACCATCAATAGAACCAAAGTTACCATGTCCATCTACTAACATATATCTATATGAGAAATCCTGTGCCATACGTACAAGGGCTTCATAAATAGAAATATCACCATGTGGGTGATATTTCCCCATTACTTCCCCAACAATACGGGCAGACTTCTTATAAGGCTTATCACTATAACAGCCTAATTCATTCATACCATGAATAATACGTCTCTGTACTGGCTTTAAACCATCTTTCGCATCAGGAAGAGCTCTAGCCACAATAACACTCATCGCATATTCCATGAATGATTTCTTCATTTCACCTATTAACTGTATATCTTTAATACCTCTTTGTTCCATGACTGTCTCCTTCCTTAAATATCAAGATTTTCTACATACTTCGCATTTTCTCTAATGAAATCTCTTCTAGGTTCAACACGTTCACCCATCAACATATCAAATAGCTGATCAGCCTGCATTGCATCATCTAACTGAATTCTATTTAATACACGATTTTCAGGATTCATAGTTGTTTCCCATAGCTGTTCTGGATTCATTTCACCTAACCCTTTATAACGCTGAATTGTATATTTCGCATTAGGACCAAGTTCTTCTTTTAGTTTATCTAACTCATAATCACTATATAAATAATGATCATCCTTACCATGTCTTAATAAATAAAGAGGTGGCTGAGCAGCATAAACATAACCATTCTCAATTAAAGGTTTTAAATAACGATATAAGAAAGTAAGCATTAAAATTCTAATATGACCACCATCGACATCGGCATCGGTCATAATGACAATCTTATGATAACGTAGTTTATTGATATCAAACTCATCACCAATACCAGTACCAAATGCGGTAATCATAGATCTAATTTCCGCATTACCAAGAATTCTTTCTAAACGTGCTTTTTCAACATTCAAGATCTTACCTCTTAAAGGAAGAATAGCCTGAATCTTTCTATCTCTACCAGATTTCGCACTACCTCCGGCAGAGTCCCCTTCGACGATGAAAATTTCACATTCACTTGGATCCTTAGAAGAACAGTCTGCAAGCTTACCAGGAAGATTAGAGACGTCTAGTGCTGTCTTTCTTCTAGTCATTTCTCTTGCACGCTTCGCTGCCATTCTTGCCTTAGAAGCCAATGTGACTTTATCCATGATAATCTTCGCAGTATCAGGATTTTCTAATAAGAACTTATCCAATGCATTCGCAAGGATAGTAGATACAATCTTTCTTACTTCCGCATTACCTAATTTAGTCTTTGTCTGTCCTTCATACTGAGGATCAGGGTGCTTAACTGATACAATCGCAGTTAAACCTTCACGACAGTCATCACCACTTAAAGAGTCATCTTTATCCTTTAAGAAGTTGTGACTTTTTGCATAGTTATTAATAACACGTGTTAAAGCTAAACGGAAACCTTCTTCATGTGTTCCACCTTCGTGTGTATTGATATTATTACAGAATGAATAGATATTTGGCTGATAACCATCATTGTACTGCATAGCTATTTCCACGGAAATATCATTCATTGTATCTTCACAATCAATAATACGATCATGTAATGGTGTCTTATTCTTATTTAAGAAAGCGACATACTCTCTTAAACCACCTTCATAATGATACTCATCTACTTTTGCAGGATCTAATCTTTCATCCTCTAATACAAGCTTTAAGCCTTTATTTAAGAAAGCAAGTTCTCTTAATCTCTGACTTAATACACCATAATCATAAACTGTTGTTTCAGTGAAGATTTCAGGATCAGCCTTAAATATTACAGTTGTTCCTGTTTCTTCCTGATCACAATCTCCTACAACCTTTAAAGAACCAACAGGTGTTCCACCATTTTCAAAACGTTGATAGTAAATATGTCCTTCACGGTGAACATAAACTTCTAGCCATTCACTCAAGGCATTTACAACAGAGGCACCTACACCATGTAGACCACCAGAGACCTTATAGCCTCCTCCACCGAATTTACCACCGGCATGTAATACAGTAAAAATAGTTTCAATTGTATTCTTACCTGTCTTCACATTCATACCAGTAGGCATACCACGACCATTATCAATGACTTTTACAACATCACCTGGTAATAATACAACTCTGATCTTATTACAGAAGCCTGCGAGTGCTTCATCGATAGAGTTATCCACTATTTCCCATACAAGATGGTGTAAACCTCTTGCAGACGTTGTCCCGATATACATACCAGGTCTCTTTCTAACGGCTTCTAGCCCTTCTAAGACTTGAATATCGGATTCATCATAATGTTCTACTTTTTCTTCCATTTACTTATCCTCCTTCAACGTTCCTTTCTCTATTCTTAAAACCAAAGCATCATCTAGTGAATGATGATAACCTAAATCAAAATGCGTTGTTGTAATAAATGTCTGTACCTTATGATCAATCAGATTCAAAAGTTTCATCTTTCTCTCTTCATCTAACTCACTCAATACATCATCTAACAACAAGACAGGATACTCACCTATCTGCATCTTTACTATTTCTACTAACGCAATCTTTATCGATAAGATGATAGATCTCTGCTGCCCCTGGGATGCAAACATACCAGCATCATTCTCATCTAAAAAGATTTTTAAATCATCCTTATGAATACCATCTACAGTATTCCCTTGGAATATATCTCGCTTATAATTCTTTTTATATTTATCAAGAATACCCTCTTTTGAAATATCCTTGAACTGCGTATGATATCTCAAAACAAGCTTTTCTTTACCAGAAATATAAGCATACATCTGCCCACTGATCTCATTCAACAACTCTATGAACTTCATACGTCTTTGAATCAAATCTTCTTCTAATTCTGCCATCTCCTCACTCAGTACTTCTAGATACATATCCGGTTCTTTATGTCCATCATGAAGCATCTTTAAGTACTTATTTCTTTCCTTCATCAATTTATTATATTTATTCAAGTTAAACATATAAATTGGTGAAATCTTAGAAATCTCAGTATCTATCAAAGTTCGTCTCATCTTAGGAGATCCTTTAATCAACTGGAGATCCTGAGGAGTAAATAAGATCACATTAAAATAACCCAGATAATCACTTGTCTTACTCACAGCCTTATCATTAATAAAAGCCTTCTTGCCTTCTTTAGACACGACAACCTTTAAATCGTACGGACGTGTACCATTTACAACATGACCTGACACACGTGTATAAGACTGATCGAACATGATCAATTCATCAAGCATACGGGACTTGAAGCTTCTTGTAGTAGACAAGAGATAAATCGCTTCAAGTATATTCGTTTTACCCTGTGCATTATCCCCAATGATAATATTAACCAGTGGATGAAAATGAAAGGTTTGCTTTTCATAATTACGAAATTGAATCAGATTAAGCGTTTTGATTTCCATGGATTACATACTGGCGACGATCTACTTCAAACACATCACCATCTCTTAGTTTCTTACCACGTCTACGGTCTACTTCTCCATTTACAAGAACATGACCTTCCTGAATCATAATCTTTGCTTCAATGCCACTTTGTGCTTCTCCACATAATTTCATAGCCTGACCTAAAGTAATATATTCAGTATGTATTAAGACTTCTTTCATTTCATCACACATCCTTTGCGCTAATTTTGCTTTCTACATTATAGCACAAAAACATAAAAAAAAGAAGTTTATAGCCCCCTTTTTTCAAGGGAGAGATAAACTTCATTTTCCTACAAATTTCAATTACAAGCCAAATTTTACCCAAATAAGAGAATAGACCCTTTATTTTACCTAGTAAGTTCTTACTGGAAGAACAACCTGGATGTTATCATTTACATCTAATCCAGTAATCTGGAAAGGTCTCATCTTTTCAGTAAAGCGTAGCTGAATAGTTTCTGTACCAATAGAACGGATCGCATCAGCTAAATACTTTGCACTAAATGAAATAGTCATTGGTTCACCTTTATAGAATGCTTTTGTTAGGTTTTCTTCTACTGAACCGATTTCCTGTGAATAAGAAGAAAGAACATTCTCATCAGGAGACATTGTTAGTTTTACAATATTACTCTGTTCATCAGATAGTAAAGAAGCACGGCTGATAGCACCAAGTAATGCTGAACTATTGATAGACATAGTATAAGAACCCTGATCTTCTACTAAACGTGATGTATTAGGATAAGTACCATCAATTAAACGAGTTAATACAAGATACTGACCAATCACAAATAATACTTTACGATCAGATACATAAAGATCAATCATTTCATCTTTTTCAATAATGTGAATAATCTGATTTAAAGACTTCTTAGGAATAACAATATTAAACTGAATATCATCTTCAATTGGCATGCTTACCTGAGCTAAACGATAACTATCAGTCGCAATACATACAAGCTTATGCTGATCTACTTTGAAATTCACACCAGTAAGTACGGGTCTAGTTTCTTGTTCACTTGTAGCAAATAAAGTCTTTTCAATAATCTTTTTGAAATCATAAGACTTCATAGAAAAGTGTTTACCATTCTTATTTAAATCAATACGTGGGAAGTCAAAAGACTTAGAACCATTTAAATCAAATAAAGAACTTTCTGAAGTAATACGAGTTAAAGTACCATCTACTACCTGGATATGAACTGTATCGCCATCAATCTTACGAATAATTTCTAAGATATACTTAGAAGATAAAACAACAGATCCAGTCTGGTTAATAATAATACCTTCATTAATTGTAGTTTGAATACTGATATCACTATCAGATGCAGTCAATACTAAACCATCTTCTAATAAGTCAAACTTAATACCTGTTAAGATAGGTAAAGGACTCTTTAAGGAAACAGCTCTAGAAACCTTAGTAAGTGCATCTAATAAGACAAGTCTATTAATATTAAAATCCATTTTTTTCTCCTTTATTTATTTTATTAATTAAAGAATAATTATAATAATACTGTGCATAATGTGCATAAGTTGCGTTTTTATTGAGTATTTCAAAAGAATTCTCATTTTTGATGGTGCACAAGTTGTGCATACGTGTGCTTAACTTAAGCGTTCCATTAAATCATTGATCGCTGTTTTATAGTTAGGATCCTGTTTCATCTTCTTCTTAACTTTAGAACAAGCTTTCATGATTGTGGAATGATCTCTTCCTCCAAATTCCTGTCCAATCTGGATATAGGAAATATCAGGAACGAGCTCTCTAACAAGATACATCGCAATATGTCTTGCCGTAATAATATTGTTTGTACGTGATTTACTCGTTAACTGAGTCACTGATAGATTGTAGTAAGAAGCAACTGTTTCCTTAATTGTGTCAGGAGTCGCTTCTTTTTTAGTAATTGTAGTTGTGTTATCAGGATTATCAAATGCTTCTAAAGCAAAATCTAAGCTGATATGATCAAGATTTTGTCCACATACTACTTTATAGAATAGAAGTGTTGTAATAGCGCCTTCTAAGTCTCTAACATCCTTATTGAAATGAGAGGCAATAAAATCTAATACTTCTTCATCAATAGGATAATCAATCATACGTGATTCAATCTTTTTCTTTAAGATAGCTTTAGCTGTTTCAAATTCAGGATTATCAATAGTTACTGTTAACCCCTGTCTAAAACGAGAAACAAGGCGGTTTTCCATCCCTTTTAGCTCTACAGGAGGTTTATCACTCGTAATAACAATCTGTTTTCCTGAATGTTGTAAAGTATTGAAGATATTGAAGAACATCTCCATACTTCCCTCTTTATTCGCAATAAACTGGATATCATCAATCAATAATATATCCACACTACGATAACGACGATTAAAAGACGCAATCGTATTATTGCCAATAGCTTCTACATAATCATTCACAAATGCTTCTGCATTTGTATAAAGAATACGTTTACCTGGAAATTTAGTTTTCACATAGTTACCAATCGCATTCAACAAATGTGTCTTTCCAAGTCCGGAATTACTATGAAGGAATAAAGGATTATATGTACCAGGTTTTAATGCGACAGCAAGTGCTGCATTTTGAGCAATTCTATTACAATTACCCACAACAAAGTTATCAAAAGTAAGATCTGCACTTAAATGATCATCAAAATCTTCTACTTCTTCCTTAACTTCTACTACAGGAGCCTTTGCCTTATTCATGTTGTCATATTCCTGGTTTGACATTACCTTTATAGTGGCTTTAATACCTGACACTTCATAGAAGAATTCTGCAAGCTGTTCACTTGCATCCTCAATAAAGGTCTTATTAAAAACCGATTCTATAGTAATAATTAATTCATTGTTCTGCAGTTCTTTAGCCTCTGTCTGGGTGAATATTGAGTCGAATACAATCTTATCGTCACTGTTTTCTCCATAGCGATTGAGGGTTTCTGTCCAGAACTGCTTTAAGTTGTCCATATATTCACCTTCCTTTGCACCCCTCATTATAAAAGAAAATGTGACTAATGACTAGTGAATATTGATTATTCACAGCATGGATGTGCACAAAAAATAGTGAATAAGTAGTTATTCATAGGTTATTCAGATAATTTTTCACGAGATATTCACATTTTTAATGTGAACTTAACACGATTTTTTGAATTCTTCACACTTATTCACAAATATTGAGAATATTTAAAAATTATCTTTGCACGAGTAAAATTGTGAATATATGTGCAGTATTTCCTCTATTCACCACTTATTCATAATATTGTGCACATAAAAAAATATGTTATATAGAAGAAAAATGAACGTTTTACACAATATGTGAATGAATGAATTCCAATGGGGAATGAAGTGTGGAAAATAGCTGTGAAGAAGCAAAAACTGTTGAATATAAGCCAAAATTTCTTATAAATAATATTGACTTGAAATAGTATTTCCCATATAATGACACTGCATATGTTATGTAGTATAAAAAAAGTAGCTACATATTGGAGGTGTAAAAAGAATGAAAAGAACATATCAGCCAAATAAAAGAAAAAGAGCTAAGACTCATGGCTTCAGAGCTAGAATGGCAACTGTAGGTGGACGTAAAGTTATCGCTAGACGTCGTAAAAAAGGAAGAAAAGTATTATCTGCCTAAAAAAAATCCACTTTAATGTGGTTTTTTTTCTAAAAGAAATATGAAAAAAGAGTTACGTGTAAAGAAAAGTACTGAATTTGAAACCATTATAAAGAAAAGAAAAAGCGTAGCGAATAGAGAGTTTGTATTATATTGGAATCCTAATGATCTAGAGCATATGCGTATTGGTTTATCAGTCGGTAAGAAAATAGGGAATGCCGTTGCCAGAAACAAGACTAAGAGACAAGTGAGAATGATGGTTCATGAATTGTTCACAAAAGAAGACCATAATGATTACATTCTGATTGTTAGAAAACCCTATTCTCAGAATGATTTTGAACAGAACAAGAAATCTCTTCAAAATCTATATTTAAAAATGAAAAAAAGAATGGAGAAGTAAAAATGGTATTAGATCCTCGTACAAAGAAGTACTTAAAGATCTTTGCGGTGATTGCTTTAGTGTTCATTTTTACAGGGTGTACAAGTAATGTTGACAAGAACGGTCATTTATTAGCAAGCCGTGCTATCACTGAATCAACACCATGGTCACTAAAAGCAGGATTTTTTGATTTTATTCTTACAATTCCTATCGCAAAGGGAATCCTATTAATCACTTCATGGACAGGTAATGTCTTATGGGGTGTCATCTTAATGACTATTCTTATCAACTTGATTATCTTACCAGTTATGATCAAGTCTACTATTTCTACACAGAAGATGCAGATGCTTCAGCCAGAAATGGAAAGAATCCAGAACAAGTATCGTGGTAAGAATGATCAGACTAGTCAGATGCGTATGCAGAATGAAATTATGAACTTATATAAGAAAAATAACGTTTCTATGTTTGGTTCATTATGGACTTTCTTAACATTACCTATCATGTTCGCAATGTATGGTGCTGTTCAGAGAATCCAGATCTTGTATACATCACAGGCATTTGGTATGAATTTAGGTTTAACACCTTTATCTCAGATTACTAGTGGTAAATTCATTTATATTGCTGTTATTTTAGTTATGGCTTTATCTCAGTTCTTCGCTATTGAAATCAACAACTTAATGTTGAAGAGAAACAAGAAGTATAAACCTTCTGCTCAGCAGAACCAGATGAAGACTATGAATATCGTAATGACATTAATGATCATCTACTTTGGTTTAATCATGCCAACAGCTATGTCATTCTATTGGATTACAACTAACTTAATTACTGTAGTTAGAACAGTATTTATTCAGATTCAGTATATTGAAAAGCAAGAAAATCAGAAAGACACTAATGTAATTAGGTAATCATTATGAATACTTATGAAGCTAAAACAGAAGAAGAAGCATTAAATCGTGCTTGTCAGGATTTAGGTATTACACCAGAAGAATTCCATTATGAAGTTGTTGAAGTTCATAAGGGATTATTCAGTAAGAAAGTTGTTATTGCTGGATGGTGTGAATCTATGGTTGAAGAATATGTAGGTCAGTTCGTAGAAAGAACATTAAGTTCTTTAGGTTTCGAAACACAGACTACTGTCTTCAAACAGGATGATCGTATCTACTGTAATGTAGAAACAAGTAATAACTCAGTTGTGATTGGTAAGAATGGTGTTATTTTAAGAGCATTAAACTTCATTACTAAGAGTGCTGTGAATACTCAGTTCAAACAGCGTATTGAAATCTCTGTAGATATCAATGGTTATAAGGAACAGAGATACCAGAAGGTTGCTGCAATGGCTAAACGTTTTGGTAAGAAAGTACAACATTCTAAGATCAATATGAAGTTAGATCCTCTACCAGCTGATGAAAGAAAAGTCATTCATCAGGTGATTGCGGAAATGCCACATCTTGCAACACAGTCACACGGTGAAGGTAAAAACCGTTACTTAGAAATTTATTATGTTGATTAAAGAAGGCTCTGCCTTCTTTTTTTTTCATTCTTTTGATAGAATGGATAGGAAGGGAGATGCGCATGAAAAAATTGAATTTATTAGAAGGACGTATTGTCCCTCTTCTTATAAAATTAACACTACCTATTATTGGTACATCATTTCTAGAAATGGCTTATGCACTGATTGATATGCTTTGGATTGGAAAGCTTGGTGCTTCCTCTATTGCAGCAGTTGGTGTAGCAGGTATGTTTAGCTGGTTATCGCAGGGACTCGCAATGATTGCGACACAGGGTGGACAAGTTAAAACAGGACATTCATTAGGAGCAGGTAAACAAGAAGCAGCTACAGATTATGCTTCATCTGCGATTCAGTTAGGGATTATATTCGCACTATTGTTCTCTTTCTGTACTGTTGTATTCTCAGGCTTTTTTATTGGTTTATTTGGTTTATCATCACAAGGTACTATTCATCAAGCTATTAACTATTTACGTATTACATGTGGTTTGATCATTTTTAACTTCTTAAATATTATTATGACTGGTATTCTAAATGCCTCAGGTGATAGTCAGACACCATTTCAGTGTAATAGTGTTGGTTTGTTGTTAAATATTATCCTAGACCCATTCTTTATCTTTGTATGTGATCTAGGTGTTGTAGGTGCAGCACTTGCGACAGTATTAGCTCAAGTTTCTGTATTCCTATTATTTATGAGACATAACTTTAAGAAGAATACATTACTTAAACATATTTCATTGAAGAAGGTTTATTCAAAGTTTTATTATAAGAATATACTTAGAATTGGTTTTCCATTAGGATTACAGAGCATGTTATTTTCTGTATGTTCAATGGTAGTGGCTGCTTTTGTAGCTGAGTTTGGAGATGCAGCTGTTGCAGCACAGAAGGTAGGTACACAAGTAGAAAATATTTCTTGGTGTATGGCAACTGGATTCCAGACATCTATTAATGCGTTTATTAGTCAGAACTATGGAGCTGGTAAGTATGATCGTGTAGAAAAAGGATATCGTACAATGCTGGTATTCTCTATACTATGGGGTATTGTATGTACAAGCTTGATGGTCTTCTTCCCTCATGTGATTTATGGCTTCTTTACTGATGATTTAATGGTAACTCAAATTGGAGAAAACTATCTACGTATTGTAGGTCTATCTGAAACATTTATGATTCTAGAATTAATGATTTCTGGAGCCTTTAGTGGATTAGGAGAAACAATTCCTCCTTCTATCACCAGCATTATATTCACTTTAGGACGTATTCCAGCTATTTTATTAATATTAAATACATTCCATTTGAATGGTATCTGGTGGGTTATTTCTTTCTCAGGTATTATTAAAGGTCTGGTTAATTTTATTTGGTTCTATAAGTATAAGAAAAGAACACTTAAGGAGGTATGACGATGAATGATGATATTATTTGTGCTATTGCGACATCTCGATTAGAAGCCGCTATTTCTATTATTCGTATATCGGGTAAAGGATGTATTGATTTTGTTCAAAGCTTCTTTACAGGTAATCTAAATAAGAAGTCTCAGACTATTTCTTATGGCTATATTGTAGATGGTGAAGAGAAAGTAGATGAAGTACTTATTTCTATCTATCGTGGACAACATACATTTACTGGTGAAGAAATGGTAGAAATTAACTGTCATGGTGGTGTCTTTATTACGAATAAAGTTCTTTCTTTATGTTTAAAGAAAGGGGCTAGAATGGCCGAGCATGGAGAATTCTCTAAGCGTGCATTCTTAAATGGACGTATTGATTTATCCCAGGCAGAAGCGATTAGTGATTTAATTACAGCTAATAATGATCAGGCAGCTAAACTAGCATTAAAAGGAATACAGGGGAATATCACAAACTTCATTAAAGACTTAAAAGAAGACCTGATTAAGATTATTACTCAGATTGAAGTAAACATTGATTATCCAGAATATGAAGATATAGAAGAATTGACAGCTGAAAAGCTGTTACCTGGTTCTGTATCTTTAAGAAAGAAGATGGATGATATTCTTGATCGTTCTAAAAATATGCATTTAATAAAGGATGGTATTTCTACTGTCATTGTAGGTAAACCTAATGTAGGTAAGTCTAGTTTATTGAATGCATTATTAGAAGAAGATAAAGCCATCGTAACCGATATTGCAGGAACGACTAGAGATGTAGTAGAAGGTTCTATTCGTTTAAATGATATTGTATTGAATATGATTGATACAGCAGGTATTAGAGAAACAGAAGATAAGATTGAACATATGGGTGTTAAGAAGTCTTTATCTTTGATTGATCAGGCTGATTTAGTACTGGTTGTATTAGATGGTTCTAGACCAATAGAGGCAGAAGATAAGGAACTATTAGAACGTACTGAAGGATTAAATAGAATTGTATTAATCAATAAGTCTGATAAGGGCTGTGTGATTGATACAGAAGGTATTCATATTAGTGCTAAAGAGAATCATATAGATGAACTCATTCAACATATTAAAGATGAGTTTGACTTTAGTGCTATTACTAATTCTCAGGCACAGGTACTTGCGAATCAAAGACAGGTACAGTTACTAGAGAAAGCTTCACAGTCATTAAATGTTGCGATTCAGGCAATGGAGGATGGTATTCCTACAGACTTGATTGTGACTGATTTATATGATAGCTGGGAGAACTTAAAAGAGATTTTAGGTGAACAGGCTAAAGAAGATTTACTTGATGAATTGTTTAAGAGATTTTGTATAGGGAAATAGAAAATCCTCTAGGTATGTCCTAGAGGATTTTTCTATTGAAAATAAAAGGAAGGTTTTCTCCCTTCCATACTTTAACGCCCTACACTTGTGGCGGTAGGAGCCGTACTGATAAGGTATTTCTACCTTCGAATAAATTATATGAAATTATGAATTTTTGTCAAGAATTCAGCTGTTTTTATTAAAGGTTTATTAAAGCAGATGAATGGAATGAGTATAATTAGATTGTCTCATAGGTCTATGGTAAGTACAAATGAAGCAAGTTTTTTTTCCTCCTTTAATTTAACGTTTAACCTTCCAATAACCCTTTTTCCTTGAACCAACTCTTTCTAAAAGTCCTTTTTTCTTTAACATAACAATATTTCTTGTAATTGTTCTATTACTAATACCTGACAATATTACTGTTAATTGTTTAATTGTAATGTCTGGTTTATTTTTCATTATTTCTAGTATTTTTATTTCTTCCATAGTTATTTCTATCTCATCTTTCACATCACTTTGATGATTTATTATGTTATCAGTACCATCTTGAGTATTTATTTTGTGATTGGTGGCATCTTGATCATTTATTATGTCACCGGCATCTTTTTGAATATTTATTGTGTCATTTATTATGTCATCAGCACCTTTTTGAACATTTAATGTGTCATTTATTATGTCATCAGCGCCTTTTTGAACATTTATTGTGTCATTTATTATGTCATCAGCGCCTTTTTGAACATTTATTGTGTCATCAGTCCTATTTTGGTCATTTAAACTGTCTTCCTTTTTATCACTATAATTAAGATTTGGCATAATAACAGTAAATTGATACCTATCAGACCTAAAATATGGTTTCTTGTCTTCTTTATAATTAATTTGAAATGCATAGTTATCTATTATTTTCGCAAATCCACTTCCTTTTCGTTCCATATAACCTAATCTATTAAATATATCTGCAAGTACTGGATTTCTCCTAGTAGAAGGTACTGTCAAAGGATCTCTATCTTGAATAATAGAACCATCTGGCATACCACCTGGAGAATATATTTCCATACGATCATCATATATATCAATATGCACTTCACTGCCATAAATAAGATAATCTCTATGTGCTATTGCATTTACTAATGCTTCATGATAACTACGTTCTACATAATCTGGCATTTCTTCTCTGGAATTAGCTGTTTTCCTCCACATCATTTTCGCATTTCTTTTTATGAAAGCTTCACCATTTTCTATTAAAGAAATAACACTACCTTCATATTCTGCTTCATCTAGTGCATCTAAAACACCACTACTTTTATTTAAACCATTCCATCTTGTACAAAATAATCTTGAATGATGTACAGGGCTATCATCTACAATTAAAGAACCAGCTATAGTAAGATAACCTTCCTCATCAGCCAATCCAAATGATATTAAGTTCTTTTCGTCAAAACTATAACCTGTCCACTTCTTATATCTTTCTCTTAGTTTTGAAAAAGAATAATCTCTTATTTTATACATAGATTTGTGTGAATCATATGATTTATTACGGCCTCGTAATACTAATCTTTGAAGTTCCGTAGGAGAGGCTTTAACACTCTCATTTCCAATTCGTATATAAGCTTCTAAAGATCCATCATTATAATAGTAATAAGGCGTTTCATCACCTTTAAATACCTCTAAAATAATTAGAATATTATCTTCTACTTTACGAAAAGACATTTTAAATTCAGGAATTGGATTTAACTTAGTTTTGATTATTTCACTAATTTTTTCTGCATCTTTAACTGGATTATCTAATCCTATGATTTCATTTTCATCAGATACTCCAAAGATTAAAGCGCCACCTAATGTGTTCGCAAAAGCACTAATACTCTTACACCAGCTTTTTGGTTTTCTCAACTCAACCTTTAATTTCTTGTCATATTCTGTTGTTTCACCTACTAGATCATTTATTCTCATTCAAAGTACCTGCCTTAATTTTCTGTTCACTAATATATACTCAAGATATTAAGAATTTTCTTTAAATAAACTAAAGATAAACGCAAAGTTTAAGAAAAATGTTGCTACTAGATCATCAAACTAAGCTTAACATCAGATTTCTTAGCTTACAAGCATGTAGGTTATGCTTTATTTTAGTGAAGATAGAGATGTAATGTTAATGCTGGTGGATCATTTACCGCAGAAGAATCGGATAATGTGCATTATACTAATTTGGTGCATAACCACTCTACTCTTATGATTGCAGAAGACAAAGATTCTTATAAAGTTGAAAAGGATAGTGAATAATATGGCAGGTATTGTTTTAGACTTACAAAAAGAAATTCTTCCACCAAATTGTGATATTGTTAATGTATTACGAAATGCGCATTTGATTGCTGTAAAATTAAAACTATCTGATTTTGATCAATGGATTCAATATAAATTGAATGGATATCCTAATAAAGAATCATGTCCAGAATATAGGAAGGATTCATATTCTTCCATACTTTAACGCCCTACACTTATGTCGGTAGGAGCCGTACTGATAAGGTGTATCTACCTTCGAACAAATCAAATAAAAGTATGAATTTTTGTCTAGAATTCAGCTATTTTTCGAAAGTATTTCTTATGGGGATGCTGATTTCCAAAGAACCTAAAATTGAATTTTGAAACCAACTTGCATATTAAAATACTAGATGCTATAATTTGATTGCAAATTGGAATGCAATTAACATCAAAACGAAAAGGTAAGGAATGGTACTCCTTACCTTTTATAGTTCTTTAGAGTGTACTTATCACTAGGCTGGTTATCGTTTAAATTTTTTGTCCAACCATTTGTAGATGTAATAAACTAAAACACTTGCCACGACAGATACTACTAAATTTAAAATACGTTTCATCGTGTGAAAAAGAGGATTTACATAAAAAGAAAGGAGATAGCTTTCGCTATCTCCTAGGTCCATCTACTATTGATATGGTTCCCTTTAATGTTATCTTAATGCTGTACCGAAATGTAATGCTATATAAGCCAATTCATCTTCATTAAATGATTTATGATAATGTTCCTTTACAACATCATTTAAAATCATTGCACATTTATATTCTGTTTCATTTTCAGTTTTAATCTTGTCAGCTAATACATTATCTTGTAGCTGTTCATCATTCTTTAAACGCTGAATTGCAGGATAGAAATGCATTGATAATCCCTGATAGAAATCATCATTCTTCTTTAAATTTAATCCTAAACGGTTATTGATTTCCTGTACGGCTTCTAAAGTAATGCTTTCAGTTTCCTGATCAATAATATCGCATTCACTAAAGAAGTCTAAATCTAATAATGTCATGTTTGATAAATACATCGCACAATAACAAATATCGTCTTCAGAAATTTTTACATCATATTTCTTAGATAAATCATAGATGATTAACTGTGAAATCTGATAAGTGTTGGCTTGTTTTAATTGTTCAATCTGAGATGAACTCATTTCGATATAAGATCCAGATAATTCTCTTGTAATTGATAAAGCAAGATGAATAGATAAGTTTTCAATAACTGTATCTGAGATATCCATTTTTGCTTCAGTCACATACTTCTTGATTGTCGCAAAGATTTCTGCTTTGCGTAATTTAAATTTTTCTTCTAATTCCATGACCATTTTTTTCACTACCTCTTTGTGCCCTTATCATATAGGAAAGAAAGCGGTTTGTCTATCTTTATTTTTAGATTTGTACACCAAAAGAGGTTAATTTCCGCGAATTTATGAATCCGTTTACATGCTTTGTACAAAAAGGTGTATTTCTTGTAAAACTATTTTCTCATGGTGAGATAAATAGTGTCATATTCACATTGTGTACCTAGTCTAAAAGGGAATCCCCATGAACCATAACCACCAGATACAAGAAGATAATGGTTCTTATAATGGGATAAACCATATGAATTCTGATAGTAATAATGAAGAATAATATTACCTGGGAAAATCTGACCATTATGTGTATGACCAGATAATTGAAGATCGGTGAAATATGTATGCTGATCAAATCTTTCAGGATTATGGTCTAGTGTAATAGTAGGTAAAGAAGTATTCATACCTTTAATGACTTGATTGATATCATAGTGATCTCGAGATGTCTTATCTGTAAAGCCGACAATATTAAAAGTATTGTCTACAGTTTCATAGGTGTTCTTTAGAAAGTGTATGTTGTATTTTTCAAAGACATTAAAGTCTGTATGTTTACCATAATATTCATGATTACCAGATATCCAGTATGTTCCATAAGTACTCTTCATATTCTTGAATTTTTGTAAAGAACGATTCATTAATGCATCGGGTGTATTTTCATCAAATACATCTCCTGCAAAACATACAAGATCATAATGCTTATTATTCACTGTTTTTACAAGTTTTCTTACCTGTCTCATATAAGTACCAGAACTAAGATGTAGATCACTGACTAAACAGATTTTTAATTGTGATACAGAAGATGTCTTAGGAACAGTGACATGGTAGATGACTTCTTTCTTATTATAATGAGAATGGAAACCAGAGATTGTAAGAGTAATCGCAATCATAGTCGCTACGATATTCCCAAAACGATATGGTCTTCGTTTCACAAATTTAAAAGAGAAACGATACAGATAAACACATATAAAAAGAATATAAATATACATAGTGAGAAATTGACACACTAGTATGAACATGGTAAAGATATGATTATATGGTTTAAAGTTAAATTTAAGTAATATACCGATTGTAGAAAGAATAGCCATGACAACCACAAATGTTTTAAAAATCAGGTGTTCATGTTTTAATAGCCATATAAAATACAATGTTGGTATAAGAATGAATATGATATATAATGCGATGTTTAGGATTTTAACCATTATGAAAAACCTCCTACATATATTGTATATCTTTTTTTGAGGAATAGTTATGAATATTTACCCTTTCGCTTTTGATGAAATATTTGATATAGATTTGACAGGTAAGTTTGTGGTCACTGGTTTATTTACTTCTATGAGAAGAAGTGATGTAGTTCACTATATTTATAGTCATGGAGGTACTGTATTAAGTGCCCCTACACGTGCTACTGATTATTTAATTGTCGGTGGAGAAAAAAGTAAAACATGGAAGTATGGTCAGTATGGCACTAAGATTAGAAAAGGTTTAGACTTAAGAGAGAAGGATGAAAAGATTTTGATTATCTCAGAAGAAGACTTCATGAGATGCATAGGAGGATAGAAAGATGTCTATTGATGTATGTATTAAACAGAAGGGTTTATTTAAAAAAACTATTCCATTAGATGTCATAGTCGGTGATGAATTAGCTTTTGGAATCAATGATGGTATGAGAATGGTGGGTGATGACCAGGAAGGTAATATGATCTTCTATAATCCAAATTCTATCGGAAGAGGTTTCCATATTTCATGGGATGAAGAAGAAAAGAATGAATTAAACCTACGCTTACTCAATCCTACTACTACAGATGAAATGCGTTCTTTCTTTAACTGCTTAAGAAGAATTACTGACTATTGGAAATGCAGCGTTACTATTGATGGTATAGAAGAAGATATAGATGAGTACTTATCACAGGAAGATGATCTTCTTGCTTTCAATCATCGTATTATTAAAGAAGTATCAGAAAAGATTGTGAATGGTGAAACAGATTCACTTACTTTAATGAGTACTATGTGGCCATTAGTGATTGGTAAGGATGAAGCAGAACAGTTTATTCTTAATCCACATCTATTCTCTTCATGGATGCATGAACTTCAAAGTCATGACTATTATTATGCAAAACCACAATTCTTTAAGACAGATCAGGGTATTAAAGGCATCTATGCATTAACTGAAGACTGCCCTACTTTACTCCCTAATAAACCATGGGTACCTGTAGGGTATCAGAATCCTGAAACAGGTGAGAAGCTAGAATGTGATTATTATGAAATAGCTCTTTATTCTACAACAGAAGAAAGATCATTGGGTACGATTCCTTTTGAACGTATATTTACATTAGGACCAGATTACATCAACTATTATGATGGTAATACTGTACTCGTGAATAATCTCCCATTAGAGGTCATGAAAAGACTAGAACACAGTCTGGATTAGAAACATATAAGTTATTGTACCTAGAAGAATAGAAAGTAAAGTACTATGTTTCCATTTATCTAAAAACAGGCAGATGTGAATGGTGCATTAAATATCATGCGTAAAAGTAGCGTTGTGGATGTAAACATCCTATACAGTAGAGGCGAAGTGGACACGCCTATAAGAATAAGGATTGCCTAGCAATAGGTGGAGACTTAAATATCAATCTTCTTAAACGGATGCGTAAGCATCCTAGAAGCCTTGACTTCAAATACGGAGTATTAAGTCGAGGTAGTTCACGATGTCAATGATATAATAGTAACAGGAGGTGTTGTTATGAGATTAGACACAGTACATCATATTGCGATCATTACAAAAGATTATGATCAAACAATTGACTTTTATGTCAATAAGCTTGGATTTAATATTATTAGAGAAAATAAGAGAGAGGATAAACAGGATATCAAGTTAGATCTTCAACTTGGAGATATGGAGTTAGAAATATTTATTAAACCAGATGCCCCACTACATCCTTTCCCTGAAACAGCAGGACTTAGACATCTGGCTTTCAAGGTAGAAGATGTAGAAGAAACAGTCAAAGAATTAAATGCATTAGGTATTGAAACAGAACCAATCCGTTTCGACACATTTACAGGCAAGAAAATGACATTTTTTAAAGATCCTGATCAATTGCCTTTAGAAATCCATGAATAAGAGAGAAGAATTATTACAAGATTACATTCGTTTATCAAGAATCTCATTTCATAATAATGTAGCCTTTGCGCATACGAAATATGAAGTAGATTGGAAAAAGACAGCTTTCACAATGTGGTTAGGTCATATAGTAAGCAAGAAAACAGAATTCTATGTATTAAGCTTTGAACGTGAGGGAATTACCTTTATGCAATATGATAATCTGAAGTTTCTAGATGGTGTTTACTTCTTTGATTATCGTTTTGTGACAGATTTTAAAGTGAAAAAGAAAGGGGCTGAATCAGAGATGCGCTTCATGTACCAAGGACAGGAAGTTGTATTAATGCTTCAGCGATATGCAATAGATAGTCCCTGGATCAAAGAATATATGCACTATTTAGAAGAAAATCACTTTTTTTATGATTGATAATATGTTATTATGTTGGCAAATAGAGGTGCATGCGTTAAGAATTCGTTATTAATGGATACAGCCAGATAATGAAGGGGGAGCAAATGCCGAAGAGACAGGGAACTGTATATGAACTGTTATCTGGGGGATAAGAGAAGATCTTATTCACTGTCACAAAATATTTGTGGTGCGCTATTGAATATAATGAAGACTACTAATTATATTGCAATGGCCCCATTGCAATATTTTTTTATTAAAAAATGGAGATGATGAAGATGAACAGTGTGATTACAAGATTAGAGATTGAAGAAGACATTATTCAAGTGAAGTTAATGAATGTTGAAAAGAATCCTCTTTTTGTGGCTGATGTGTTTGAAACAATTAGTCGTGAAGGTGTGAACATCGATATGATCTCATCAGTCATGCTAGAAGATGAAATGCGTATTGATTTCACATGTGATGCAAAAGCACAGAGTGCTTTAAACAAGGCTATTGAAGAAGTTAAAAAGAATCACCCCCGTATTGGTGTATTTGCATCTAAGAATGTAGGTAAGCTTGTTGTAGAAGGTCATATGGAAAATGAAGTCGGTTTTGCAAGTAAGTTATTCAAAGTTCTAGGTGATAACCAGATCCCATTTGCTCAAGTGACAACAAGTGAAGTATCTATTTCATATGTTATAGAAAAGAAATATTTAAAGAAAGCATTAGAAAAGATTCAGGAGGAATTAGCATAAAATGGAACCAATTTTTGAAGGTACAGGTGTTGCATTGGTATTACCAATGTTTGAAGATGGAAGTATTGATTACGAAGGTTATAAGAGACAGGTACAGAGAATGATTGATGGTGGTGTAAAAGCATTACTTGTCAACGGAACTACTGGTGAACCTGCAACTATTGATATTGAAGATGAATTTGAACTCACTAAGATTACAGTAGAAATGGCTAAGGGTACAGGTGTAAAGGTTATTGTAGGTGCAGGTTCTAACTATACTGCACAAGCTATTAGAAAGGCTAAGTTTAATGCTGAAGCAGGTGCTGACGCAAACTTAGTTGTAACACCTTACTACAATAAGACTTCTCAGAGAGGTTTAATTGAACATTATAAGGCTGTTGCTGCTGCAAGTGATTTACCACTTATTATGTATAATGTACCAGGTAGAACTGGTATGAAGATCAGTGTAGATACAGTAGTAGAACTTGCAAAGGTTCCTAATATTGTTGCTATGAAAGATGCAACAGATGATATTGCATATGCAATGGAAGTATTAACACGTACTAAGGATATGGACTTTGATTTATATTCTGGATGTGATGATAATATTCTTCCATTTATCGCAGCAGGAGGTAAAGGTGTTATTTCAGTATTATCTAACCTTTATCCAAGAGAAACAGAAATGTTTGCCCAGGCTGCATTAAAGGGTGATCTAGAACTTGCTAGAAAGATGGCTTATGATTTAAATGATGTTTCTAAATATTTATTTATTGATGTTAACCCAATCATGCCTAAGGCTGCTTTAAAGCATATGGGTGTTATTGAAAGTGATATGCTTCGTCAGCCTCTTATTCCAACCACAGAAGAAAATAAGAAGTTATTATTTGATGCAATGAAAGAATTCGAAAGCAAGGGTTATTAAGATGAAAGTATTAGTATATGGTTATGGTTTAATGGGTAAGAAAGTAGCCCATGCAGTAATGAATGATTCAGATTTAGAATTAGCTGCTGTTGTATCTCCAGTGTTTGATGTACAGCCAGAAGTACCTGCATATAAGTCATTAGATGAAGTACAGGATGATATTGATGCCATTATTGATTTCTCTCATCCTGCCAATCTAGATAGTATTCTATCTTATGCATTAAAGAATAAGTGTAAAGTTGTATTCGCTACTACTGGCTTTAGTGCAGAAGACTTAAAGAAGATTGAAGAAGCATCTCATGAGATTGCCCTCTTCCAGTCTTATAACACTTCTTATGGTGTGGCTATGATGAATAAGATGGTGAGTGAATTTGCGAAAGAATTCTTTGAACATCATTTTGATATTGAAATCATGGAAAAACATCATAATCAGAAGATTGATTCACCATCAGGTACTGCAGTGATGTTATATGATGGTATTAATAATGCTTTAGATGATTCATTAGAACCTACTTATGATCGTCATTCTATTCATCGTAAGAGAGAAAGAAATGAAGTAGGTATTTCATCTATAAGAGGTGGGACAATCTTTGGTGAACATACAGTAATGTTTGCAGGACAGGATGAAATCGTAGAAGTAAAGCATACAGCTCTTTCTAAAGAAGTATTTGCGAATGGTGCTGTTGCTGCATTAAAGGCATTAATGAATAAAGACAAAGGTTTATTTGATTTAAAAACATTATATTAAGGGGAATGGTATGGTATTACAGACACAGTTTGCTGATATAAAAGGCAATGATTTATATATAGACGGTATTAAAGCATCTGATCTCGCAAAGCAGTATGGCACACCACTTTATGTTATGAGTGAAGGTCATATTAGACATCAGATGAATGAATTAAAGACAAAGTTCATGGATAAGTATGAAAAGGCACTTCCATTATTTGCTTCTAAGTCTTTTAGCTGTCTTGCTATCTATAAGCTTGCAAATGAATATGGTATTGGAATTGACTGCGTATCTGCAGGAGAAATCAGTATCGCATTACGTGCTGGATTTGATCCAGATAAGATCTACTTCCATGGAAACAATAAGCTTCCTTCAGAAATTGAATATGCATTAAGCCATGATGTGACTCATTTCGTAGTAGATAACTTTTATGAAATTGAAAACTGTGAAAAGATTGCAGGGAAGCTAGGTAAGAAAGTAAAGGCAACTTTAAGAATTGTCCCTGGTATTAAAGCTGGTGGTCATAACTATATTATGACTGGTCATAAGGATACTAAGTTTGGCTTTAGTTCTCATTATGGTATCTATTTAAAAGCTATTCAGCAAATCTTAGAGTCTGATAATATCGAATATGAAGGAATTCATTGTCATATCGGTTCTCAGGTATTTGATTTATTCGCTTATGTGAATGCAATGCTTCAATTCATGAAGTTTGTGAATGAAATCTATAATACATTTGGTGTTGTAACAAGTAAGATTAATGCCGGTGGTGGTTATGGTATTGCTTATACTAAACAGGATGAACCACTTGATTTTGAATCTATTACATCAGAAATCATGAAAGTTATTTATAATGAATATGATAGTCATGGTTGGGAACGTCCAGCTGTTATGATTGAACCAGGACGTTATGTTGTAGGTAATGCAGGTATTACTCTTTATACAGTAGGATGTATTAAAGAAATCCCTGATGTACGTACTTATGTCTCTATTGATGGTGGTATGTCTGATAATATCCGTACACCTTTATATGATGCGAAATATGATGGTATTGTTGCAAATAAAGCAGGAGAAACAAAGACTAAGACTGTAACAGTTGTAGGTAAGATCTGTGAAAGTGCTGATATGATTACTAAGGATCTACCAGTTACAGCTAATATTATGCCAGGAGATATTTTTGCAGTATTCTCTACAGGTGCATATAACTACTCTATGTCTTCTAACTACAACCAGTTACCTAAACCAGCTGTAGTATTCACTTATGAAGGTGAATCAAGAATCGTTGTAAGAAGACAGACATTTGATGATTTAGTTTTATTTGATGAAGAATAGTGATGAGGAGATAGCTGATGCTATCCCCTTTTTTTTACATATAAATATATATAATATAATTACTGAAAGTTTGAAGAAAGTACCATTTTGGGCTAAAAAAAGATTGAAGAAAGTCACATTTTTTGCAAATAAAAGATTGAAGAAAGTACCATTTTGACAGATAATAAGATTGAAGAAAGTTATATATATTTAAAAAAGTGAGGAGGTATTCTATGTTTTTTAAGAGAAAAGCGTATGATAAGCTACTTGAATGGAAGCATAATTATTCAGATCGATATGCAGTTCTATTAGAGGGAGCAAGACGTGTCGGTAAGTCAACTATTGCGGAAAATTTTGCGAAGAATGAGTACAAGTCATATATTTTGATAGACTTTTCAAAGACAACAAATAATATTCTTGAATGTTTTGATGATATAGGTAATCTAAATATATTTTTTCTAAGATTGCAGGCTGAAACAGGAATAACATTATATGAACATGAGTCTCTTATTATTTTTGATGAAGTACAGTTATTTCCTAAAGCAAGACAAGCAATTAAACATCTTGTTGCAGATGGTAGATATAGTTATCTAGAAACAGGATCTTTGATATCAATTAAGAAGAATGTAAAGGATATTCTTATTCCTTCTGAGGAGATGAAGATTCAGATTTACCCAATGGACTATGAAGAGTTCTGTACTGCCACAGGTAGTAATTATGGATTGTTGAAAGATATATATAATATGGGTAAGGCCATTGGTCAGGCTACAAATCGTAAGTTAATGAGAGATTTGAGAATATATATGGCTGTTGGAGGAATGCCACAAGCTGTAGAAGCCTATGTAAATGGTAAAAACTTTTCAGAAATAGATATGGTCAAAAGACAGATTATTAATCTGTATGAAGAAGATTTTAAGAAGATTGATGCTTCTGGTAGATTATCAGCTATGTATCATTCAATTCCTGCTCAGCTCGCAAAAGATACAAAAAAATATCGCATAACAACTGCGATAGGTAAGAAGAATAATGTAAGAAGTGAAGAATTATTATATGAGTTGATTGATTCAAAGACAGTGCTACCATGTTTTAATACAACTGACCCTAAAGTGAGTTTGGCAGATACAAAAGATTTTGATAGTTATAAGCTCTATATTGCGGATACTGGTTTGTTTGTCACACTTATGTTTATTGATCGCCCAGCAACAGAAAACGAAATATATGCAAAACTATTATCTGATAAGTTGCCTATTAATCTTGGTTATTTGTATGAAAATCTAATGGCTCAGATGATTGCTGCATCAGGAAGAGAATTGTATTATCATACTTGGAATAAAAAAGGAAGTTCGCATTATTATGAGGTTGATTTTCTAATATCAGATGGAAGTAAAATCAAAGTATTTGAGGTGAAATCTTCAGGTATTGGAAAACATGAATCAATCAATGAGTTCTGTAAGAAGTATTCCAATATTGTGAATAAGTCATATTTGATTTCACAAAAAGATATAGGCAAAGAGAATAGTCTATTGTTTAGACCGTTTTATCTTGTACCTTTTGTAGTATAGAACTAAAAAGTGATATCACATCACTGAAGAGAAGTTATTCATTATGACTTGAGACATTCATAAGGTAAGCTCGTGAATAACGATTAATAGTTATGACTATTAATGTGTTGTTCTTCTCTTCATTAAATAAACATACAGACTAGAGGTTACTTATATTTAACTTCTAGTCTTTTATTTTGTAGGTATACATTATAATAGACTTAAGAAAGCATATTATGAGTGTCGTTATGTTGCTATTGATGAATAAGATAACCTAAAGCAATATTATCTTGAACCGCCCCTGTCAAGTAGACAGGTGAAAAAATTAAAAACATGTACCAATGCCTGCC
>NZ_QTUM01000031.1:0-28538 GCF_003435615.1 Catenibacterium sp. AM22-6LB | reverse complement strand
GTGTATCTGTTCAGTTTTCAATGTTCTGTCTGCGCTCCTCACCGGAGTGCTCACTTATAATACCATCATCCATTCCCTTTGTAAAGACTTTTTTTGATTTTTATTCATTTTTTGTGGAAAAATGTAAAAAAGGGCTTATACGCCCTTCTATTTGCCTATAATCGCATTATTTTCGAGGCATGATGTCATCGCTGTCTAATAAAATAGTAACTGGACCATCATTAATTAATGCACATTTCATATCAGCTCCAAAAATTCCTGTTTCTACATGAATGCCTTGGTTTCTTAAACTTTCATTAAAGTAATCATAAAGCGGTGAAGAGATATCAGGCTTAGCTGCATCAATAAAGCTTGGTCTTCTTCCTTTACGACAGTCTGCATATAAAGTGAATTGAGAAATAGAAAGAATAGATCCTTCTACATCTATGAGTGAACGATTCATTTTTTGGTTTTCATCTTCAAAGACTCTTAAGTGGATAACCTTTTCCACAAGACGATCTATAATTTCATGAGTATCATCATTATTAAAACCTACAAGAATCATATAACCCTTATTAATGGCACCATGTACTTCTCCATCAATTGTCACACTTGCTTCTTTTACTCTTTGTAAAACAATTCTCATATTACTCTCTCCTTATAAAATCATGTTATAATTATACATGATTCTAAAACGAAAGGAAATAAACTATGATTCATAAGACACTTGCAGATTCCATGCGCCCTATTGGACTTGATGATGTAATTGGGCAAAAGCACCTTGTAGGAGATAATAAATTATTAAGACAATTTGTAAAGAAGGATCATCCAATGTCCATTATTTTATATGGACCACCTGGATGCGGAAAAACAACTATGGCTAAGGCCCTCGCTCATGATTTAAATATACCATATCGTATATTCAATGCCTCTACTGGTAATAAGAAAGAGATGGACCAGATTATCACTGAAGCGAAACTTTCAGAAGGTTTGTTTGTGATTGTAGATGAGGTGCATCGTTTAAATAAAGATAAGCAAGATCATTTACTGCCTTATATCGAGAGTGGATTGTTGATTATCGCAGGCTGCACAACTGCCAATCCATATCATTCTATCAATCCTGCAATTCGCTCAAGATGTCATTTATGTGAAGTAAAGCCTTTGAATCATGAAGAGATTGTGGAAGCATGTCAAAGAGCTGCAGTCAGCGAGAGAGGACTTAATCATCAATATGAAATAGATCAAGAAGTATATGATTATATTGCAAGAATGAGCAGCGGTGATGTGCGTTATGCTTATAATTGTTTGGAACTTGCAACTATTTATGCACCAGATACACATATCACATTAGAAATCATTCAGGAAGCTGTTCCACGCGCCAATATGCAATTTGATAAAGATGAAGATCAATACTATGATACTTTAAGTGGTTTGCAGAAATCTATTAGAGGATCTGACCCAAATGGTGCTCTTTATTATTTTGCAAAACTTATAGATGCAGGAGATATAGAGTCACTAGAACGAAGACTGATTACAACTGCTTATGAAGATATAGGACTAGCCAATCCTAATGCGTGTATGCGTACTGTTTTAGCCTTCCAGGCAGCTAAGACAATTGGTTTCCCTGAAGCAAGAATTCCTCTAGCAAGCTGCATTATAGAATTGGCTTTATCACCTAAATCAAAATCGAGTGAAAATGCGATAGACGCAGCACTTGCGTCTTACCACAACGAACCACATAAAGCACCACAATATATACGTTTAACTCCTGTTGGTATAGATGAGGAAGATCGTTATGATTATAATAGACCTGATTTATGGGAATATCTTCAATATCTTCCTGATGAAATTAAAGATGCTCAGTTCTATGTACCTTGGCTGACAAGCCGTTATGAAAAATCATTAACTGAAAACTATCAAAGAATTCTTAAACACGGAAGAACCACAAATATCAGAAAACTCAAAAAAGATAAGCCTCGTTAGAGAGACTTATCTTTTTTCATACCATTCTTCGATATCTTTTAATACTTGGTGAATTGTAGAATCAAAATCTTCTAGATTGACATCGTACCAATGTACATCAAATTGGTTATTAAACCATGTATATTGTCTTTTCGCGTAGTTACGTGAATGTTTCTTGATTTCTTCTATGACCTGTTCTTTTGTTTTTGAACCTTCAAAGTAATCAAACCATTCCTTATAACCAATAGCCTTCATAGACTGCGCATTACGTGATAAACCTGAATCATAGATTTTCTTGACTTCTTCTTCTAATCCCTGTTCAATCATTAAATCAACACGTTTATTAATACGCTCATAAAGAATAGGACGTGGAAGTGTGAGTCCTACAAAATAAATGTCATAAACAGGCTTATGTTCCTGCGCTTCTAGAATATCACTTTTTCTTTTTCCTGATTCTTCATAAATTTCAATGGCACGTAATACTCTTTGACGATTATTAGGATGTAGATCTAATGCTGATTGAGGGTCAAAGGATGCCAAATACTGATGTAGTTCTTCATTTGTATAATGGGCATACTTCGCTTTTATTTCATCATGCTTAGATTCTGTTTCTTCAAAAGTATAATCATAAAGAGCACCCTTGATATAAAGACCTGTACCTCCTACCACAATAGGCATATCGATTGTATCGATATAATGACGAACTTCTTTTTGAAATTCACTAACAGAAAATGTTTCATCAGGATTTTTGATATCAATCATATGATGAATAATACCCTGCGTTTCTTCTTCTGTTACTTTGGCAGTTCCAATATCCATCGTACGATAGATCTGCATAGAATCACCACTAATGACTTCACTATGAAGTGCTTCTGCTAAAGAAACACCCATACGTGTTTTACCTACAGCTGTAGGTCCACATACCGCAATTACTTTTTTCATACTACAACCCTCTTAAATAACTTTTCTAATTCATAATCACTGTAGAATATGATGGTTGGTCTACCATGAGGACAAACATAAGGATTATCACAACGCATAAGATTATCTATAATTGTCTGCATATCCTGTGTTGTAAGATATGTATTTCCTTTGACACTTGCTTTACATGCAAGTGTTGCAATAGCATGTTCCTGCATAGCAACAATATCCACACTTTGATTGTTTAAAACTTCTTGAATCATTTCATCAATAAAGATCTTCTCATCGATATTTTTCATCCATAAAGGTAAACCACGTACAATGTATGAATGTCGGCCAAATGATTCAAGATGGATTCCAACTTCTTCCAATAACCCTTTATGTTCATCAATAACAAGACATTCGCTCTCAGGATATTCAAATGTAAGAGGAACAATCATTGGCTGGATGGATAAGTCAGGATGAGAAAACTTATTGAGGAAATATTCATAATTGATACGTTCCTGTGCTGCATGCTGATCAATGATATAAAATCCTCTTTCATTTTCTCCTAAAATATAAGTACCTCTTGTTTGGCCAATAACCTTAATTTTTTCTTTAATTGGTTTAAGTGGTTCTTCTTTTGGAGATTCTTTGATTTCTACTTTTTCGGGTTCATAAACAGGCATTTCTTCATGAACAGTTTCAATAACTGGTTCTTCTTTGACTTCTTCAAAAACCTCATCAAGAGGAATAGTCATCTGTGCAAGACTTGGTTTGAAGGATGCTTTTTCTGTTTCTCTAGTAGATGGTTTATAAGTGAGATTCTTTTTGGATAAAGCCTCTTCCAAACCCTTAAGTAGTAATTCCTTTAATTCTGTTTCTTTAGAGAAACGTACTTCTAGTTTTGCTGGATGAACATTTACATCTACAAGATATGGATCTACATCAATCTCTAGCACTGCAATTGGATAACGTTTATCAGCTAAATAACGACGATAAACCTCATTGATTGTATTAATTGTTTTCATATTCTTGACATAGCGATGATTCACTAGAGTAACAATATGACTCTTTGAAGAACGAGATGTATCAATTTTAGATATATAACCAGCCACATGAAACTCTTCATTGCCAAAATCAACATGAATCATATTTTTTGCAACAGGAATGCCATAAATTTCACTAATAACTTCTAATAAATTATTTCTTCCATTTGTTTTGAATATTGTTTTATGGTCATGAATAAGTGTAAAAGATATTTCTGGATGAGCGAGGGCTAGACGCTCTACATAAGAATAAATAGCTGCGAATTCCGCATTAATAGACTTCATATATTTAAGTCTTGCAGGTACATTCTGGAAGATACGTTCTACCGTGATCTTCGTACCGCGATTCATTGCCACACTACTTACATTTTTTCTTTTTCCAAATTCATATTCTACTTTTGTATTTTCTTCGCCATTGTTTGTTTCTAGAGTAAAGACACTAATAGAAGCAATAGAAGGAATAGCTTCCCCTCTAAAGCCTAATGTAGTGATATTGAATAAATCATTTTCATCTACAATCTTACTTGTTGCATGACGACTAAAGCATAAAAGAGCATCTGCACGATTCATTCCTATACCGTCATCAATCACACACATCTTGCTTGTACCACCCTGTTCTACAAGAATAGTGATACTTTTAGCCTTAGCATCTATACTATTTTCTGTCAACTCTTTAATAACACTTGCAGGACGTTCAACAACTTCGCCTGCTGCAATCTTATTGGCTAAATTTTCACTTAATTGTCTAATATGTCCCATAGTTTCTCCTACAACATTTTCTTTAATTCAATTAATGTACTTAATGCATCAAGCGGTGAGAGACTCATTGGATCAATGCCTTTGAGTGTTTCTTCTACAGCACTTGTTTTTATAACTGGTGTCACTTCAATATTTTGTAATTTCTCTTCAATATTATTGTCTTCTAGTGATTTTAATATGGCATCTGCACGTACAATAACTTCATCAGGTAATTTTGCAAGTTTAGCAACATTGATACCATATGACTGACCAGAGGGGCCATCTTCAATATGATATAGGAAATGAATAGAATCACTAGAGACATCAGCACCTGCATGAACATTCTTAATAGAAGTGCCTTCCATACGTGTTAATTCATGATAATGTGTTGAAAAGAAAGTCAATGAATGGTTGTGGCTTGCAATATATTCTAAAATGCCCTGAGCTAAAGCCATACCATCAAATGTCGCTGTTCCTCTACCTATTTCATCAAATATAATAAGTGAGTTTTCAGTCGCATATTTCAAGGCATTATTAGCCTCCAGCATTTCTACCATGAATGTAGACTGACCACTAATTAAATCATCACTCGCACCAATACGAGTAAAGATTGCATCAAAGACTGGAAGAGTTGCACTTTTTGCAGGGACAAAGCATCCAATTTGTGCCATGATCATAATTAAAGCCATCTGTCGCATATAAGTTGATTTACCACCCATATTTGGTCCTGTAATCAACATAATTCTTGCATCCTGTCCTAAAGATATATCATTTTTTACATAACTTTCTTCAGGAATGACTTTTTCTACTACAGGATGTCTTCCTTCTTCTATTTGAATAATATGATCATCATTAAATGTTGGACGTACATAACGATTATAGCTTGATACATCAGCAAATGTACTAAATACATCTATCCTAGCTACAATCTTTGCAACATCCTGTATTTCATGTACATAACCCTTAATATATTGTCTTACCTGAGTAAATATTTCATATTCCAATGCAGCGATTCTATCCTGTGCTGAAAGAATCTTATTTTCCATATCTTTCAGTTCTGGAGTGACAAATCTTTCTGCATTGGATAAACTCTGTTTTCTTGTATAGTTGAATTCATCCTTTACTAAAGGCAAATAGCTTTTAGTGACTTCAATATAATAGCCAAAGACACGGTTATAACCAATCTTAAGACCTTTGATTCCTGTACGTTCTTTTTCATTTTCTTCAAAAGTCATTAACCATTTCTTACCGTTCTTGCGAATATCACGTAATTCATCCAACTCTTTATTGTATCCATCCTTGATAATATTTCCTTCTTTAATAACTAAAGGTGGATCATCTACAATTGCTTCATCAATTGTATTAATAATACAAGACAAATCAACAAGCTGCATAGCTTGCTCATTCAATTTAGGATGATCAAGACTGAGTAGTTCTTGTTTTAATTCAGGAATTTTCTTTAAAGAAGAACAGATCCACTTTAAATCTCTCGCATTCACATTCCCAAAAGCCACTCTAGAAGCCAGTTTTTCAATATCATAAATATCATTGATCATATGAGTCACTGTATCTCTATCTAGAGGGTTATCCATGAATACTTCTACAAGATCAAGTCTTTCTTCTATCTTCTCTTTAGAAATAAGAGGCTGATCAATCCATTGTTTTAATAAACGACCACCCATTGCACTATGTGTATGATCTAATAGCCATAATAGTGTGCCATATTTCTCATTATTCGCATTTTTAGTAAGTTCAAGTGCCTTCTTTGTGACACTTTCCATATAAACATAATCTTCCTGTTTAACTTCTACAATTGTCTGGATATATTCTAATTCTCTCTTTTGAGTATCAATTAAATAATTCAATAAATTAGCACAGACCTTGATTTGTTTTAAATCATTGATATTATCAAAGATTTTCTTGTAGTTATCTTTAATTGTTTCATTCTTAAAAGGAGACATCATCACTCCATCAATATGAATAGAATCATCTTCTACAACGATTTCTTTAATACCTAATGATTCAATCTTATTACGTAATAGATGTTCCTTCTTTTCTAGGTTTAAACAATAAAATTCCCCTGTAGATAAATCAGCATAAGCAAGTGTATAAGAGAAATCAAATACACCTAAAGCCCCAATAAAGTTATTCACCTTCTCGTTTAACTTAAAGTCCATTAAAGTACCAGGTGTAACAATCTGAACAACACCTCTTTCTACAAGACCCTTGGCTTTAGGATCAGATAGCTGTTCTACAATAACAACCTTATGTCCTTGTTTGACCAATTCTTCTACATAACCACTTGCAGCATGAAATGGTACACCACACATTGGTACGCGTTCTTTAACACCTGCATTTTTGCCTGTTAAAGCAAGATTTAATGCTTTTGAGGCAATAGCTGCATCATCAAAAAACATTTCATAGAAATCACCAATACGATACATCACAATAGCATCTTGATGATCTTTTTTTAATTCTAAATATTTCTCCATCATGGGAGAGTACTTTTCTTTTTTCAAAATGATACTCACTCCTAACTCCCTCATTATAGCATATTTTTAGTCAATCATAAGATGTAATGCTAAGAGAGCACTCTTTTCTAATTCATCTATTGTTGTATATTCACTTACACTATGACAATCATTCATAGCACAAGCCACAACTATTCCTCTAATGCCTTCTTTCACATATCTATTATTATCAGATCCTCCATGAGTAGAAATAAGACGAGGTGTTAATTGAAGATTATGGCATGCATTTTTAAAACGTTCAACAACTTCTTCATCTTCATTGATCTTATAAGCTTCAATGTGTACATAATCATCATACTCTATAGATGCATGTTCTTTAATGGCTTCTTCTTCAAAAACAGTATGAATATGTTTACTCCATTTTAATGCATCCTGATGATCAAAACTTCTTATTTCTCCAGTAATAATAACTTCTCTAGGAACAATATTTCTTCCTTCTCCACCCTGAATTGTGCCAAAGTTCACTGTAGTCTTATCATTGACATGACCATTAGGAATTCGATTTATAGCACTTGTTGCAATCTTTAAAGCATGAATTCCATCTTCGGGATTAAAACCTGCATGAGCGCTTTTACCTTTTACATTAATTTTAAATGAAATAATAGGAGGTGCTTCTAAGGCTGCGAGACCTACTTGTCCTGCTAAATCAAATGTATAATCAATACGTGACTTGATACGACTAAAGTCATAATAAGCACTTCCTGCATCATAAGGCTCTTCTGCCACACTAATAGCAAGTTCTATATCTCCATGAGGAAGATCATTATCTTCTATTGTACGAATGGCTTCAATATAAGAAGCAAGAGCACTTACATCATCAGCACCTAATACTGTTGTCTCGTCACTTGTAATACGCCCATCTTCATGAATAATGGCCTGTTTTCCTTTACCTGGTGAAACAGTATCCATATGTCCTGAAAACATAATAGGTTCTTTGTTTGTATGGCCTTTTAATACAGCATAAATATTACCTGCTTCAAAGCCTTCTATAGGCATTTCTATGCATTCCATATGACACTCTTTAAAAATATTCATTAAATAGTCTTTCATCTTCTTTTCATGATAAGATTCACTATTAATAGATACCATTTCACAAAATGTCTGAACAAGTCTTTCTTTATTAATTTGCATAAATACTCCCCTTAAAGTCAAAAAAATGGAAGGAATAATATCCCTTCCATCCTCCTATTATCTGTTACCTGAATTTGAAGAATCCTTTAACAATACGTCATGTGCGCCACCTTCAACAATTGAAGTAGCAGACACAAGCTGGATCTTTGCTTTTTCCTGTAATTCAGCAATTGTAAGTGCACCACAGTTACACATTGTATGTTTCATCTTGCTTAATGATAAACCAACGTTATCTTTTAAGCTACCAGCATATGGTACATAAGAATCTACACCTTCTTCAAATGAAAGCTTCTTATCTCCACCTAAGTCATATCTCTGCCAGTTTCTAGCACGTGCAGAACCTTCACCCCAGTATTCTTTCATATACTGACCGTTGATGTTTACCTTGTTAGTTGGTGATTCATCAAAACGAGAGAAGTAACGACCTAACATAATAAAGTCAGAACCCATAGCTAAAGCTAAAGTCATATGATAATCATGAACGATACCACCATCTGAACAGATAGGGATATAAATACCAGTTTCTTTGAAATATGCATCTCTTGCTTCAGCCACTTCAATAGTTGCAGTAGCCTGACCTCTACCGATACCTTTCTGTTCACGAGTGATACAGATAGAACCGCCACCGATACCGATCTTGATAAAGTCAGCACCAGCTTCTGCTAAGAATCTGAATCCTTCACCATCTACAACGTTACCAGCACCAACTTTTACAGTATCCCCATAATGTTCTCTGATCCATGCAATAGTGTTAGCCTGCCAAGCTGAGTAACCTTCAGAAGAGTCAATACATAATACATCTACACCTGCTTCAATTAATGCAGGAACTCTTTCTGCGAAGTCTCTAGTGTTGATACCAGCACCAACTACATAACGTTTAGATTCATCTAATAATTCATTAGGATTTGATTTTCTTGATTCATAATCCTTTCTGAATACGAAATAAAGAAGTCTGTTATCATCATCAATAATTGGTAAAGCATTTAATTTGTTTTCCCAGATAATATCATTTGCTTCTTTTAAAGTAATATCTTTATGTCCGCATACTAACTTATCAAAAGGTGTCATGAAATCAACAACTTTTTCGTTTTCATCCATACGGCTGACACGGTAATCTCTACCAGTCACTAAACCAACTAAACGGCCATTTGCTGTACCATCTTCAGTAACAGCCATAGTAGAATGACCTGTCTTTTCTTTAAGTGCAAGAACATCTGCTAATGTATCGTTAGCGCTTAAGTTAGAATCACTTGCTACGAAACCTGCCTTATAGTTTTTAACACGTCTTACCATTGCTGCCTGTGATTCAATTGTCTGTGAACCGTAGATAAATGAACATCCACCTTCTCTTGCTAAAGCAACTGCCATACCATCATCAGATACAGCCTGCATAACTGCAGATACAAGAGGGATATTTAATGAAAGTGCTGGTTCTTCACCTTTCTTGAATTTAACTAAAGGTGTCTTTAAACTAACATTCTGTGGCTGGCATTCTTCACTAGAATAACCAGGAATTAATAAATATTCATTAAAAGTGTGTGAGGGTTCATTAAAAATATGTGCCATAATAATCTCCTTTTTATATAAATTAGTTCAATAATAAACATTTAAAAACATTTAGTCAATAGCTTTTAATAATTCTTCATTGATGATTGTTTCAACTTGTATAAGGTAATCATTAACTTCACTTTTTAGATTCAAATAATTGACAATCAAAGGATGATTCTCAAAGTATTCTTTTTTGTCCTGATAGGCTTTTAACTCTTCATCAGTTAACTCACCAAGAGCCTTCTTTTTAAGAATAATCTGGCTCTCTTGTTTGATTTCATCTTCCAAAGATAATAATTCAGGATGTTCTCTTAAAGTCTTTTCATACTTCTTAAATTCCTGAATAAGAGGATCATTTAGAATCAACTGATTCAAAGAATCTGCTTTATTCTTAGTTATTTGATTCAAGCTGTTCTCCAGTTAATGCCCATGTCTTTGCTTCAGTTACACGAACATCTGCAATCTGACCAACCATTGAAGCATCACCTTTAAAGTTAATAAGTTTGTTATGTTCTGTATAACCTGATAAAACATCTGGGTTCTTCTTAGAAGGACCTTCTACAAGTACTTTAACAACCTGTCCTAAGTATTTCTGATTTGCTTCATTGGCGTACTTATTCACTAATTCATTTAAGCGATATAAACGCTGTTCCTTATCACTTAGAGGAACATTATCTTCCATCTTTGCAGCTGGAGTGCCTTCTCTAGGTGAATAAATAAATGTATAAGCTAAATCATACTTACAATAGTTATATAAAGATAAAGTATCCTGGAATTGTTCTTCTGTTTCATTAGGGAAACCAACAATAATATCTGTTGTAATAGTACAATCAGGAATCTTTTCTTTAATCATATCAAATAGTTTCAAGTAGCTTTCCTTTGAATAACGTCTACCCATAAGCTTTAAAACTTCATCATTCCCCGACTGAACAGGTAAATGAATAGAAGGCATGATATTATCATACTTAGCGATAATATCAATCATATCCGCATTAAAGTCCCAAGGATGGCTTGTTGTAAAACGAATACGATCAATACCAGTCTTTGCGACAGCTTCTAATAATGTTGCAAAGTCAGTACCGTTATTTAAATCCTTACCATAAGAATTAACATTCTGTCCAAGTAATGTGATTTCTTTATAACCACTATTCTTTAATTCTTCTACTTCTTTGATAATTTCATCTAATTCACGAGAACGTTCCTTACCTCTTGTATAAGGGACAATACAATAAGTACAGAACTTATTGCATCCATACATGATATTCACCCATGCCTTATAGTTATTGGCACGATGACTTGGAAGATTTTCAATAACATCCCCTTCCTTAGACCAGACTTCAAGAACAAGTTCTTTTTCTAACATTGCCTGTTTTAATAAAACTGGAAGACGGTGGATATTATGTGTACCGAAAATAAGATCAACCTGAGGGAATTTCTCTAGGATCTTATTCACAACTACTTCTTCCTGTGCCATACAGCCACATACACCAAAGATTAGATTTGGTCTAGTCTTCTTGATATTCTTCAAGTAACCAATCTTACCAAATACTTTTTCTTCCGCATTTTCTCTAATAGCACATGTATTTAATAATACAACATCTGCCTGTTTTACTTCATCAGTATGAGTATACCCCATCATTTCTAAGATACCAGATAATGTTTCAGTATCTCTTTCATTCGCTTGACATCCATAAGTCTGGATATAATATGTCTGTCCTTTGCCAATTCCCACCATATCTGCAGGAATCTCAAATGCATCATCTAAATGCTGTACTTCAGTACGACCTCTAGAACGTGCATCTTTTAAAGAAGGACCTTTAAAATATTTACTATAATCTTTCATAAACGCTCCTTTTCGACACCATTATAACAAATACCCCTCATAAAAAAAACCCCCTAAATAGGGGTAAAAGTTTTAAATTAAAAACATATAGACAACAAATGGAATAGTGAAAACGGATATTAATGTTGTCATAAATATTGTCTTGGCTGCTAGCCCACTATCTCCACCATATTTATTCGTAAATAATACTGCAGAGCTTCCTACCGGCATAGATAACATAATCAAAGTAAGTCCTCTTAGATAACTATCTTTGATTAAAAATGCAATTGCAGGATAAGCAATGACAGGGAAAATTAACTGCTTTATTATTGTATAAATATAAACACGTAGCTCATTAAATACATCTTTAATATTCATTGCCCCAAGTGTGACACCGATAATAATCATCGCGAGAGGTGTTGTCATATCTCCTACCATACCTGTAAAGTCTGTGATAATCTTAGGTGCTCTTATATGCAATAAATAGAGAATAAGCGCTAAAAAAGAACAAATCACACCCGGTGTAATCAAATTCTTAAAATTGAGTTTATTATTTCCCTGCTGCCCAATTCCAATCAAATAGACACCTAATGTAAATAACATAATGTTAAATACCATGCCAAATAAAGATGTATGGAAAACAGAATCATTTCCAAATATAGCTTTCATAATAGGATAACCAATAAAGCCAATATTAGAAAATACTGTCATAAAGACATAAAGACCTGTTTGATTACTTGGGACATGTAACAATTTATTAATAAACAATCCAATAAAAGGTGTAATAACATAAGTAATGACCGCAATACCTAAAATAGTGAAAATTGTTTTTGAGTCGCTATATTTTTCTGTGCATAATACAGAATTCAATACCATGCATGGTGTCGTGACCGATAAAACTAGAGATGTGAGTTTACTATTTGTATTCAAATCTAAAATATTTACTCGATATAATAAAAAGCCTAAACCCATCAACACAAATAATACAACCATCTGTCCAATAATCACATTTATATCCATAAGATCCCCTTTCTATCAAAAAAAGCACAGGGTTTAACCTGTGCCTTAAAATTACTCTTATCCAAAGAATCCATCAGGCTGGATTGAGAAGTACATATAACTTCCTTCTGGAGTCTTCTTGAATAAAGACTTACAATGTGCAGCAGCATCTTCTGGTGATAATTCTGTTTCACATTCGAAAGTAGCCTTAATACCAGCTTTACTTACATACTTCAATTCTACCTTATCATCCTTATATCCATCAAAAAAAGTAACTAGCTTCTGCACCTGTGCAGTCTGCATTAAAATTTTACATTTAGCCATAAAAAAATTGTCCTCCTTCAATAACTAGAACTATTATACTGTATTCTTTACAAAATGTGAAGACGCTTTCTTTTGTTTTTACTTAAACTTTACCTGTGGATCAATTCTGATTCTTTCAATGTTTGTACACTTGTTTCCATCAAAATGAAGCAATGTTGCACAAAGCTGTCCTTCATCTTCAACAACTCTAAAAGGTGTCATAATACCCTTAACACTACGTTCAATGATTGCTTCTTTTTCACACCCAATAACACTTTCATATGGTCCAGTCATTCCAACATCGCATTGGAAAGCTGTGCCCTTTGGGAGAATCTTTTCGTCACCTGTAGGAACATGTGTATGAGTACCTAATACTGCACTGACACGTCCATCTACATAGTAACCAAAGGCTATTTTTTCACTTGTTGCTTCACCATGGAAGTCAATGATATGGATATCACTGTTATCATTTTCTAATACAGGCTCAATAGCTTCAAATGGATTTTGAGGTTTTCCATCCATAAAAGTAAGGCCAAGTAAATTAGTCACTCTTATTTTTTTACCTTTTACCTCAATGACTCTAGAACCTACTCCTGGCATTGCAAGTGGCTTATTGAGTGGGACAATTAGCTTGTCCGCTTCATCAATATAATCAAAGATTTCTTTCTTTGAATACGTATGATTTCCCATAGTAATTAAAGAAATACCATGAGACAGTAATTCATCATAATGTTTCTGTAATAATCCTTTACCGTGGCTTGTATTCTCACCATTCGCAATGACACATTCAACACTATATTTTTCTACAATTTTTGGTAGATAGGTCGCAATCATCTTACGTCCTGTCTTGCCAAAAATGTCTCCTATAAATAATATATTCATTTTATTCACATCCTTAAAGAAAAAGTAGATAGGTTGGACCCTATCTACTTAGCTATTTCATTAGCACGAATCTCACGGATCACAGTTACTTTAATATGTCCTGGGTAAGTGAGTTCGGTTTCAATCTTTTCTTTGACATCTCTTGCAAGTTTATGTGCTTTTAAGTCATCAATCTTTTCTGGATTAACGATAACTCTAATTTCACGACCTGCCTGGATAGCAAATACCTTATCCACACCTTCAAACTGTTTAGGTAATTCTTCAAGTTTTTCAAGTCTCTGGATATAATTTTCAATTTTTTCACTTCTACTGCCAGGTCTTGCAGCTGATAATGTATCTGCCGCAGAGATGAGTACTGCAATGATAGATGTTGCTGGAACATCACCATGATGAGATTCAATCGCATTGATTACAGTCGCATTTTCCCCAAATTTCTTAGCGAATTTAGCACCTAATTCAACATGACTTCCTTCCATTTCATGGTCTACTGCTTTACCTAAGTCATGTAATAAACCAGCACGTTTAGCAAGCTGCTGATTTAATCCAAGTTCAGAGGCCATAATACCGGCAAAATGAGCCACTTCGATTGAATGCTGTAAAGCATTCTGGCCATAACTTGTACGATATTTTAACTTACCAATCATCATGACAAGTTCTTTGTTCATTTTTGATAGTCCTAATTCAAAGACAGCATCCTGCCCTGCCTTTAAAATAGTATCATCTAAATCCTTCTTAGTCTTAGCGACTACTTCTTCAATACGTCCTGGCTGAATACGTCCATCATGAATAAGTGTTTCAAGTGATAAACGAGCCACTTCACGACGAATTGGATCAAAACATGATAATGTAATCACTTCTGGAGTATCATCGATAATTAAATCAACACCAGTCGCATTTTCAATTGCCTTAATATTACGACCTTCACGACCGATAATACGTCCCTTCATTTCTTCACTTGGAAGTGCTACTACACTAACTGTGCGTTCAATGACTTCTTCCTGAGAATAACGATTCAAGGCATTCGCAATAATATCCTTTGCAAATAATGAAGCTTTAGTCTTTGCTTCATCTTCTTGTTCTTTGATATAAGCAGTGACTTCAGTCTCCATACGCTGTTCTACTTGTTTAAAGAGTTCAGCTTTTGCTTCCTGTGCAGACATAGCTGCAATTTTTTCAAGTTCGGCTACTTTTTCATCAATCTGATGTTGTAGCTTTTCTTCCTTGACCTCTAGTTCCGCCTTTTTCTTATTTAATTGTTGGCTTCTTGCTTCAAGAGCATCTTCCTTTCCCTGTAAAGAAATATCTCTACGGTCGATGTTCTGTTCACGTTGTAATAGCTTATTTTCAAACTTAGTCAATTCTAAACGCTGCTGCTTTGCTTCTTTTTCAGCTTCAAGCTTATATTCATAAGCTTTTGTTTTTGCATCAAGCGTTGCTTCTTTAATGAGATTGTCTGCTTTTGTATTAGCTTCTTCAACAATTGTTTTGGCATCTGCATTTGCTTTAGAAATCTTTAAACGGATATACATATAATAACATCCTGCACCTAAGACAAACACAAGAACATAGGTCAAGACTTTAATTAAATTCATATAAAAGCCCTCCGTGTCCTATGTATAAATGTGCTAAAAAGCACTAGTTATATTATAATGTATTTATATTCACTTTTCAATCATACATTAACGTAAAAAAGCAGTCTTCTATCTAGACTGCTTACTTGCTTTAAGGGGATTTGTCATCAATAATGTGGTATTAACCTTATCTAGAAGTGCTTCTAATTCAATATCGTTGTTGTTTTCAATAAAATTATGATCTATGCATCCCATAATCGCATATGTGTAAAATAGAATGAGATTATCAAATTCTTCATCTGATATATCCACAATAAAGTTATCTAATAAATATTCTGTAAATATTCTTTTAAATACTACAAACAGATAATGGTCTAACTGATTACGGTTCATTGAAAACGCAATATGTCTAATGGCGCGACGATTTTCCACTAAAAATTTCAAAGCAACCTCGGAACATTCACTCCATGAAGCACCTTCTTCAAACATCCGTTCAATGGTGATAACATGATTATTAAAGACAGATTCAATTAAAGAATAAATATCATCAAAATGATAATAAAAGGTATTTCTATTAATCCCACATTTATTCGCAATATCCTGAATCGTGATCTTATCAAGAGGTTTTTCTTCAACAAGTTCTAGGAATGTATTGATTATAAGCTGTTCTGTTTTTTTCATATTTACACCACACTTCACAAAAAGGCGGAATATTCCGCCTATTAAACGAGACTATTCTGTAGCTTCATCCACTTCTTCAGCGCCAAAGAGCTGTGCTTTGACTTTTTCTTCCACTTCTTCAAAGATAGCTGGATGTTCGATAAGGAAGTTTTTCGCATTTTCCCTTCCCTGTCCGATTTTCTCACCATTATAAGCATACCAGGCACCTGATTTTTCTACAATATCACCTTCTACTGCTAAATCAAGAATTTCACCATCACGTGAAATACCTTTACCATAGATAATATCAACCTGAGTTGTCTTAAATGGAGGTGCTACTTTATTCTTAACAACCTTGATATTGGCTTTATTACCAATAATTTCGCCATTCTGTTTGATTTGTTCACTTCTTCTAATTTCTACACGTACAGAAGAATAGAACTTCAAGGCACGACCACCTGTTGTTGTTTCTGGATTTCCATACATAACCCCAATCTTTTCACGTAGCTGGTTAATAAAGATCACTGTACAGTTTGTCTTATTCATAACACCTGAAAGCTTTCGTAAAGCCTTACTCATCAAACGTGCCTGTAAACCAACTGCTGCATCTCCCATTTCACCATCTAATTCCACCTGTGGAACAAGAGCTGCGACCGAGTCAATAACAATCAAATCAATCACACCAGAACGCACCAGCATTTCAGCAATCTCTAATGCCTGTTCACCACTATCTGGCTGTGAAAGAATCAATTCATCAATATCAACACCTAAATTCTTTGCATAAACAGGATCAATGGCATGTTCTGCATCAATGAATGCTGCTTTACCACCCTGCTTTTGTGCCTGGGCAATCGCATGTAATGTAAGAGTTGTTTTACCACTTGATTCAGGACCATATATTTCGATAATACGGCCTTTAGGGTAACCACCAATACCTAATGCTTTATCAAGAGTTAAAGAGCCTGAAGGGATGACGTCTACATCCACTGCTGTACGGTCTCCAAGACGCATAACAGACCCTTTACCAAATTTCTTTTCAATTTGACTAATTGCATCATCTAACGCTGCATCAGTATCTTTGACTGCAGTTTTCTTTTCCTTCGCCATAAACATATACCTCCATACATATTCATACGACAATTATTTGTAAATTACTTCAAAATTTCAGAAATCTTCATTTTTCCGATTGCAAGAGCTTGTTCTACAATCTGTTTACGACTGCCTTCTAGTTCATATTCATATGTATGAACTTCATCCTTATAGGCAATTCCAATATATATCAAACCGACCTTCTTGCCTTCCATAGCATCTGGGCCTGCATTACCTGTAAATGAAATACAAAGGTCTGTATCAAACATCTTCTGTCCATTGATACACATAAGGCCGGCTACTTCATTCGATACTACACCATAGGTATCAATCACTTCCTGAGGGATACCTAATACCTGATGCTTAATAATTGTCTGATAACTGACAAGACTTCCCTTATAAACAGCAGAAACTCCTGGAACTGATCCAAGAGTTGCCGCAAAATTTCCTACTGTAAAGCTTTCAACACTAGAAATTGTTACATTCTTTTTTATCAACAATCTAACTAAATCTTCCATATTACATACTCTCCATGATTAAATCTCTATTCTTCCAGAAATAATCAATACCAGATAATAATGAAACGCATGCTGCGATATTAATGACATAATTCGCAAATGGGATATCCCAGTGTGCAAAGATTGGATTATTTAATAAGAGAAGACAAATACCCACCATTTGAGTGACTGTCTTAAGTTTTCCATAAATACTAGCAGCAAGAACTCTATTAGAACTAGACGCAACAAGACGTACACCATCCACGAAAGTATCTCTTAAAAGCATAACGATTAAGGCAATGACTGACATCTTATTGTTCCAAGTAAGAAGAATAAGTGCTGAATTTACAAGCATCTTATCCGCAATAGGATCCACAAACTTACCAAAAGTAGTGACAAGATGATTTTTTCTTGCAAGATAACCATCTAGAAAGTCTGTAAGAGATGCTCCTAAAAATACAATAAAAGCTAATAACTGAATGACAGAGATATCAGTAAAGAGAATATGAATCTGAGGCACACTGATATCTGTAAAATAAGGACATAAATATAATGCGATAAATACTGGCACAAGACATAAACGTGTTACTGTTAAACGATTTGGTAAATTCATCTTACTTCTCCAATGTTAAATAAGTATATTTAAGTCCTGTTTCAGCCTTTTCTTCATCAGTTAATGGAACTTCTACTTCATCCACATATACCTTAACACCAGACTGTTCACCACTTACAAGTCTTAATGTGCTAAAGTCTGCTGTATTGAGTGTTAGTTCAACACTGTCACCTTCATTATAAACCTTACCTTCAAACTGAGTGTATTTAGTACGGTTTACATAAAGACTACCCCAGCACTTCTTAGAATATTCAACCTTTAATTTAAAAGTCTGTGCATTTGGATCCTTTAATTTAAAATTATAATTTAAATCACTATTTCTTGTATAAGTCACTGCAGGTACAGTTTCTTCTTCTTTCTTCTTTTCAGTTTTCTTTTTAGAAGGCTTCTTAGTCACTTCACCTGTTGCTGTCTGCTGATCACTTGTAAATGATGGCACATTTGCCTTAGACTTTGTTTTACTAATCGCAAAGAAACCTATACAGAAAATCATCGCAACAAGTAATACAATAATAATCACTCTAATCACATTCAAATGACTCTTATCACCTACGACACCTTTATTATTTGTAAATGAAGGCTTTTCAAAACGGAAAGCTTTTGCTTTTTCCTCATCTGCAGATAACTTTTTCTTTGCATGCTCATTCTGTGCTTCTGCTTCCTGTAATTCTTCTAACTCAATTTTCTGAGTTAAATTTAAATATTCATTCTGTACTTCTTTTTCATTTATATCAAGAGCACGGCAGATTTTTCTTAAATACATCTTCATATAGGCTTCTTCACCCTGATAATGGTCAAAGTTGCCATTTTCTAAATCTTTAATTATTGCGATTGAAAGCATTGTCTGTGAAGATAATTCTTCCACAGATAATCCTTTTTCCTCTCTTTTCTGTTTAATTATTTCACTAATATTCATCTCTAAGCCTCCTTGCATTCATATCAAGTCTATTTAACCACAAATAGTGTCATTTTACAACTATTATAGATACACAAAAAAAGACGGTTCCCAATGGAAACCATCTATGAGTCTGCTCTTATAAGCCGTGTTCTGTTTTTCAACTCATCATTTATCTTAGATTTCTCTACCTAGCATCCGTTCAATTCCTTTTGCTAGACTCCCCTACCAAAATTTGGGTTTCTGCCTCGTGAAGTTTACCCCTTTTCACCCTGTCATTTCTAACAGTATTCGTTTCTGTGGCACTTTATGGCTAGTTCCATATCTTAAGACTTAGGCGTTCACCGTTGTCATTTCTGCCTGAGGTTATTGGCCTCAGCACGATCACTACTATCATCTCAGATAGTGGCAGCACGGACTTTCCTCTGTTTCCAGCGATCAGTTCTCGCAGACACATATTAATCTTTATTTTTATGATAGACTTCTCTTTCTAATTGAGAAATACGTCTGAGGACATCGACATTGTTATTCAAGCTCTCTTCCATGACGTGTGCATTATCTCTTTGATCCTGTCTTTCTCTTAATAATTCATTGAGTTTTCTTCTCAAAGCAGCATTCTCTTTTTGAAGACTTTCAATTTCATCATAAGATTCATTCAACATAGATTGAAAATTTAGATAATCTTCTTTCACAATATCAAGATAACTGTCTACTTCATTTGCGCTATAGCCCTTTGTTTCAATAGAAAATTCTTTATTAAGAATTCTTTTAGGACTTAATCGAATCTTGTTTTCCATCGCCGTCACTCCTCATAAATATTCTACAAAAAACAAAAAGAAATGCAAGTAAAAGTTTCTTACAACGGAAAAACAGTGCATATACATGCAACAATTAAAGCTGGTAAAAGGTTAGCGACACGAATTTTTGTATCAAATACCAGATTAACACCTACACAAAATATAAGTATTGAACCAATAAAAGAAAGTGCACTCATGGCAGAAGCAGTAATATAGGGACTAATCATACTTGATAAAAGAGTGATTATTCCCTGAAATAATCCAACAGGTACAAAAGCAAATAAGCATCCCTTACCAAGGGTAGCACTCATCACAAGAATAATCACAAAATCAAGTATTGCTTTCGCAAACAGAATAGAATGATTTCCATGAACCCCATCTTCAATAGACCCAACAACAGCCATAGCACCAATACAGACTGTTAATGAAGCTGTCACAAAACCATCTACAAATTTATGATCCTTTGCATTACCTGTTTTTATCTTCAGCCATTCACCAAAATGCGTCATCTTACCATCTAAATCTAACAATTCTCCTATTACAGCACCAAATGACAATGAAATAATCATCATCATTGTTCCTGTTGTTTCAATAGATCCGCTCTTAATCACCAGCATCTTACTTAATCCCCCAGCAATACCTATGAAAATAACAGCGACTCCATCTGCTTTCATCAATGTATTCTGCATTGATTCTTTAAGATGATTTCCAAAAACCATCCCTGCAATACCGGCTATAATAATAGCACTGCAGTTAATGATTGTACCTAGTCCAAACATCATAAACAAAAACTTTCATCAAAGATGAAAGTTATCCCTTCAGACCTCTAGATTGACGATCCATATCTTCTACTACGATGTCATAGATTTCACCTAAAGTAGAACAATATTCTAATAACTGCCATGGTTCATTTGTATGGAAATGAATCTTAATTAAGTCTTCATCACCTACTGCAAGAAGGCAGTCTCCTTTAAAATGTTCAGTGATATAATCATTGATTTCATCTTCATCTAAATCATGACCATCAATTAATAACTGTGTATCATATCTAAATTCTAAAGCCATATTAATAATCCTCCTAATACAAAAAGTATATCATTATTTGTATTATCAGTCCATTATGATAAAATACTTTTTGAGGTGATTCCATGAAAATTCTTGGCATTATTACAGAATATAACCCCTATCATCTAGGACATCGCTTACATCTTCAGGAAGCTAAAAAACTAATTTTGCCTGATTTAACTATATGTGTCATGAGCAGTTCTTTTGTGCAAAGAGGAGAACCGGCAATGATCAGTTATCAAAAAAGAGCCGCAATCGCAATAGAAGAAGGCATAGATATCGTTATAGAACTTCCTCTTGTTTATGCCTGTCAGAGTGCAGACTATTTTGCGAAAGGTGTCGTAACATTACTCCATGAAATGGGCGTGACTGATCTTGTATTTGGTAGTGAGGATGGCAATATAGAGACATTCTTAGAAATAGCTGAAGGTATTGAACAAGACCCTGATACTTACAATATGAAAGTTAAAGAAGGTATGAAAGATGGATTACGTTATCCTGATGCTTGTAATCAAGCATTACAGTTTATTTTAAATAAAGAAGTGAGAACACCTAATGACTTATTAGGATTAAGTTATGTCAAAGAGGTGGTTCATCATCATTATCCTATTTCTATGCATTGTATTAAGCGTACTAATGATTATCATGCAAAAAATATTGAACAAATTTCTAGCGCCACTTCTTTACGTATTGCATTGAAGCAAGGAATTGATGTAGCCCATCAATTACCTGGATACGAAACTTATAAAGACTCTCATTTCTTTACTCTAGAAGAGTTCTACCCTTATTTAAAGTATTTAATTACCTTTACTCCTCTTGAAGGGCTTCATATGATTGAAGAAGGACTTGATGATCGTTTGTATAAAGTGAATCAAGAAACTTATAGTCTAGAAGAGTTAATTAACAGTTTAACGAGTAAACGTTATACAAGAAGCAGAATACAAAGAATGCTTATTCATATTCTTCTTCATAATACAAAAGAGGAAATAAAAAAAGCCATGGATATTGATTATATTCATATCCTAGGCTTATCTACTAAAGGACAGCGTTATATTAAAACTGCTAAAAAGAATACAGAATATAAGATCATCACTAACATCACAAAGCATAAGCATCCTGCTTTAGATATTGAAAAAAGAGGGGCACAGCTTCTTGATTTAGTAGATCCTGGTTTCTTTAAAGAAACCATTAAAGCGATTCCTTATCGTAAAATTGATTTAAAATAAAGGCAACACCATCATCATTATTACTCAAAGTAACATGATCTGCTTTTTCTTTTAAGTCATCAGGAGCATTGTCTACGACATAACTTACCCCTGCTATTTCTAACATATCTTCATCATTATAATAATCTCCAAAAGCGACGGTATTCTCTAATGGAATTTGATAATGACTGGCTACTGCTTGAATCGCATTGGCTTTAGTGGCTTCTTTATGTGTGATTTCTAGATAATAGGAAGCACTGCGAGTAATATGTAAAGAAGGATATGTTTCTTTTAAATAAGAAGTGACACGATCAATAGACCCAATACAGACTATTTTATGAATGGTCTGTATTTTTTTAATGTCTTCTAGCCCTATCTTAGTTGATACCTTCCCAATATAAGACTCTTCTATCGCATGATCTTTAAAATATTGATATGTAGAATACCAGTTATCTCCATCATAAATATTCCAATCCAATTCATCACAATAAGAACATATATCATAGACAATATCCGTTGGTATTGTATAAGAGATGATTTGATCTTCCAAAATAATCATTGCGCCATTATGAGCGACCAGAGGTGCTTTATAGGGGACAAATGATTGAATACTTTCAGGAAGTCTTGAAGAGATAGGAATAAACAAATCATCATGTGCATACACCTTCTTTATAGCCTGTAATGTCATATGAGAAAGTGTATTATCACTATGAAGAAGTGTTCCATCTAAATCTGAAAAGATCAGTTTCATAAGAAAAAAAGATCAGTGTAAGCACTGATCTTAACCTCTTAACACGGCGTTATGGTCCTTCTTGCAGGCTTCAAGAATTTTTTCCATAGCTGAGTTGATTGTTGCATCATCTAATGTACGAGATGGATCCTGGAATAATAATGAGATTGCCAATGACTTCTTACCTTCTTCCATATGTTCACCTTCATAAACATCGAATACTTCTGCACTCTTTACAAGCTGTTTGCTTGCACGTTTGATTGTCTTAACAACATCTGCTGCAGGTACTTTTGAATCAACAACTAAAGCAATATCACGAGATACTGCAGGATATAGAGGAATAGCTTTGAATTTTAGGGCACGAGTACGTAATGCAAGAATAGCTGTTAAGTTCAATTCTGCCACATATGTATCGTTGACTTCATAAGCCTTTGCCTTTGCAGGATGTACCTGTCCGATAACACCTACAATTTCCTTACCCATCTTGATATAACCACTTCTACCTGGGTGGAAGTCCTTATTGTCTGCTTCTACCTTTTCAAAAGTATAACGTGATTCTTCAATACATAACTTCTTGAATAATGTTTCTACAAAGCCTTTCACAAGATAGAAATCAACAGCTTCCTTCTTGCCCATCCAAGGAACATTGACATAGTCTCCACTTACTGCAATTGCTAAGTTAGATACTTCCTTGTCAGAATATGTATTCGCAATTTCAAAGATGTTTACATCTTTGTTTGAATGTGCATTATTGTAATGAATTGTCTGTAAAAGAGAACCAATAAGTGATTTTCTTGCAGCACTTCTTTCTTCACCTAAAGGACTCATTAACTTAACTGTATTGTCTAAAGAATGGAATAAGTTGAATTCATTGACAGTTGCTTCACTTGTTAATGTATAAGTCAATGTTTCATGTAAACCAAGGTCTACAAGTGTATGTCTAATTAACTGTTCTTTAGACTGTTTTGGTGTTAAGACACCATCTGTCGTATTCATGACTGGTAAAGTAGTTGGAAGGTTATCATAACCATAGATACGTGCGACTTCTTCCACTAGATCTGCATCCATAGTAATATCATTACGATATGTAGGAACAGTTACAGTAAATAATTCATCTTCTAATGTATATTCAAAGCATAAGCTATCGAAGATATCAGATACTTCTTTTACAGTTAATGAAGTACCAAGTAAGCCATTGACTCTTGATAATTCAATAGTGACAGTTCTTCTTGTTTCATCAAGAGGTGTATGTACTGTTTCATAAATAGTTTCAGCATCCGCAAACTGTACTAATAAATCAGCACAACGATCTAATACCTTTAATGAACTCATTGTATCAATAGCACCCTTGATATAATGCTGTGATGCATCTGTTAATAAGTTCATACGTCTTGCTGTATTTCTTAATGCAGCACCATCAAAAGTAGCTGCTTCAATAACGATATTCTTTGTATTGTCATCAATTTTAGTGTCATTACCACCCATAACACCAGCAACACAGCCAATGCCATCATCAGTTGATACAATAACATCTTCAGGTAAGATATCATATTCATTTTCATCAAGAAGAACAGCCTTCTGATTAAATCCAGTCTTGATGACGAAAGCCTTCTTTGCAAGCTTATCATAGTCATACATATGAATAGGCTGACCTGTTTCAACCATGACGAAGTTTGAGATATCTACGATATTATTAATAGGCTTGATACCTGATGCAAGTAATGCATTCTGCATCCATTTAGGTGATTCTTTAGTTGTTACACCCTTCACTAATTTAGCACCAAAGAATGAGCATAAAGGAGTTTCTACATGAACTTCGATTTCACTCTTTTCTTCAGGATATTTCTTGATTTCTGGTAAAGTAACTTTTCTACCTAATACAGCAGCTGCTTCATAAGCTAAAGACTGCATAGCCATACAATCAGCTCTATTTGGTGTTAAACCAATATCAAGAATATAATCATCTAAGCCGAGGTAAGAAAGTGCTTCTGTCCCTACTGGTGCATCTTCTGGTAATACATGAATACCAGCTTTATCTTCTTCTTTTAATAAACGGTTATCTAATCCAAGTTCAGCAATAGAACAGATCATACCATCAGACTTTTCGCCTCTGATAGCACCTGAAGAAATCTTACCACCTTCAAGTTCACATCCTGGTAATGCCACAATAACCTTTTCACCAGCATCCACATTAGGTGCACCACATACAATCTGTCTTACTTCACCAGGGGCAGTTTCTACCTGACAGATATGAAGATGGTCAGAATTAGGATGTTCAATACATTCCTTTACATAACCAACAACAAGCTTAGTCCCTTTCGCAAGAGGTCCCTGTCCTTCTACTTCTAATCCAATACGAGTGATCTTTTCTGCAAGTTCTGCAGGATCTTGATCATCTACTTTCACATATTTATTTAATAAATGTAAACTAGCTAACATATACTACTCCTTTCTTTCGAACTGTTCTAAGAATCTTAAGTCGTTATTGTAGAAATCACGGATATTATCAATATCATATTTCAACATAGCAACTCTTTCTAGTCCGATACCAAATGCAAATCCCTGGTATTCCTTAGGATCAAATCCACACATTTCTAATACATGAGGGTTAACCATACCAGCACCTAATACTTCAATCCATCCAGTACCTTTACACATAGCACAGCCTTTACCACCACAGTTAGCACAAGAGATATCTACTTCTACACTTGGTTCTGTGAATGGGAAATAAGAAGGTCTTAAACGAATTTCACGCTTTTCACCAAACATCTTCTTAGCAAAAACATCCAATGTACCCTTTAAATCACCCATAGTGATATTCTTATCGATGACGAGTCCTTCACACTGCATAAACTGATGTGAATGAGTGGCATCATCATCGTCACGACGGTATGTCTTACCAGGGCAGATAACCTTGATAGGACCTTTACCCTTAGCCTCTAACATAACATGTGCCTGTACAGGAGAAGTATGTGTTCTCATTAATGTATTTTCATCAATATAGAACGTATCCTGCATATCTCTTGCAGGGTGTCCCTTAGGTAAGTTCATTAATTCGAAGTTGAAATGATCAGATTCTACTTCAGGTCCTTCTGCTACCTTATATCCCATACCTAGGAATAATTCTTCTAAGTCTTCCTTAACACGTGTTAAAGGATGTACAGATCCTACTGGTAAACGATTACCTGGTAAAGAGATATCAATATCTTCTGCAAGTAAACGTTCATTTAAAGCTTTTTCTTCTAAATAAGCTTTCTTTTCTTCAATAGCCTGTCCAATTTCCTGTTTAGTCTTATTTGAAACCTGTCCAAATGTTTTTCTTTCTTCAGGAGCCATAGTCTTCATTGATTTCATAGCAGCCTGAATAGGTCCTTTTTTACCAAGATAGAATACACGTAAGTCATTTAATTCTTTCGCATCAGCACATGCAGAAATTTTAGCAAGTGCCTCTTCCTGGATTTTTAATAATTCATCCATATGTTTCCTCCTTAAAAAATTAAAAAGCCGTTCCAATAGGAACGACTTAAATCGCGGTACCATCCTAAATTCATATAGCATACACTATATGCACTTTATCACTTATAACGTCAGTGTTACGGCGGGGATTAGCCGCACTCCAAGGTGAATTCAATAATATCTTATAAGAAGATTTCCACCAGCCTCTTCCTCTCTCAATATAAGTATATTACATACTAGTCCTTTTCTTCGTGTTCTCATGTATTATACCTAATAATTAGGAAAAAGACAAGACGAAATCTAATCTATCGAACAATCCTCTGAAATCTAATCTATCGAACAATCCGTCCTTCTTTTGCATTTTATATGCATCTCTAATAGTTATTCATCTGTAATTACATAATCTTTCCAAAACAACAAAAGCATTTTTTTAAATTCACAATTATCCAAATTTGGAAAATCTTTTACTTCTGAATATATCTTTTCTTTCCAAAATAAATATTCAGACATTGTATGCTGCATTGAATACTTATTTAAAACCATCATAATTTTGTTCCTTGTCAGAAAAGAAATATCATGTTCTAAACAAAATAAACTTGTTGACTGAATTTCTTCTCCATATATTTCATATAAAGCCGAAATCAACAATTTATTTTGTTGATATAATTTTTCCATTGATAATTTATAATCGTCTTCTCTCATATTAAAATAATGTCCATTCTAATACTTCTCTAACAGCATTTGCCACATTAGCCGCAACAGACCTACTACCACCTGCATTAATAATTGCTCTAAAAATAGCATCGTAAACAGCTTGCCCTGGTATTTCCGACCATTTTAATAACGGTTTTAATGCTCTTGTTATAGGTGTAAAAAATTTATTTACATTTTTTGCTACAGTTTTACCAGCCACCTTTTCAGCAAAATTAACTAATCTTGCCTTATTATTTATAGCTTTTTTTACTGCTTTTTTTGCAATTTTTGTAAAAATATTACGTGAATTTTGATTTACAAGATAATCACTTTCTTCTATCGGTTCCATATATTCAGTTTCATATTCTATTGTATTTATAGCATATACTGTCATTGGAGACAATGTAAAAACAGCGCTGCAAGCAATCGATAAACACAAACCACCTACAACAATCATATTTTTTATATTCTTCATAAAATTTTCCTTTCTTTTGTTTCAAAATTTTGACCATTATATCATCATATACATTAATTTTCAATTAAAAACTATTGATTTCAAAATCCCCTAAAGTGAAAAGTTAAATTCCACTTTAGGCGGGGCAAAGTTGCGTTTAGTCTTTCACTTCTTTCCACTTGATTTTACTCTTACAGTTGAATTTACTTTTACACTTTCAATAGTTGAATTTTCTCCTTCAGGTATATAATTACTGTGATGTCTGTTTCTCTATTTCATGAAAGGCTGATTATCATGGCTAAATCAAATAAGAATCTGCATCTTACTCTTTCAGAAAGAGAAATAATTCAGAGAGGAATAGAAAATGGTTCTACCAAGACTTCTATCGCTGCAACTCTTGGAAAGGATAAATCAACTATAGGCAAAGAAATCAAGGCACATAGAGTACATTCACATATTTGCAGCTTTGATCCTGCGTGCGCCAACAAGGACAGATGCAAGCATCACCATGTATACAAGAACTGTGCTGACTTAGTAGTTTTCAAATGTAAGCGAAGAGACAGATCTCCTGGCGCCTGCAATGGCTGTCCTAAATACCAGCACTGCAGATTTGATAAGTTCACATATTCTGCAGATATCGCCAATAAGGAATATATGGCTGACCTCATTAACTCAAGAGAAGGAATAAATATGACATATAGCGAGCTTAAGGCTTTAGCTGATATCATTGTCCCTCTTATCAAGAAAGGTCAATCACCATATCAGATCATTACTTCTCATCCTGAATTGAATATTTCTGAAAAGACATTATACAACTACATAGAATCTGGCGTATTTAGACAGTTCGGTCTGCTTGATATTGATCTAAGAGTCAAGACAAGAAGAATATCAAAGAAGGATTCTGTCAAATATAAAAAAATTGGATAATAGAAATCAAGTAAAAATTCAAAAAAATAATCAGTAATTTTT
>NZ_QTUM01000030.1:0-28936 GCF_003435615.1 Catenibacterium sp. AM22-6LB | reverse complement strand
TTGTTCATTAATGGTTCCATAAATTAAAGTAAAATTTCTCCTTTCCCTCTATCATACTTCGAATTCGTTTGTACCTAAGTACCGTTATTCTTACCATTATGACTAGATTCTAGTAAGAACGTAAAAGGTCACTCCCCTTCGCTCCATTGATGTTGTGTTTCATCAATATCATTCACTACTATGAGAGTGTCTGACTCCTCATGACGTACTTATCACTTCGCATTACACTTATAGATAAATACCTTGATATACATCAAGTAATCATAAGGTCTCACAGGGTCATCGCTTTTTCCTTAATATCATGCCAACTGACTTCACAATAGAAGGCCCGTGTTATCGACTAGTTCTTTGGTAACACAGTGAATAGACTTCCACGTTATTCGCAATGTCGTCACACATTCTACTGCCGCACTTTCAGTTCATACTTCGTTTCGGCCTGATATTTCATCTACAGTTCTCTCGAATACTGCATCTCCTTCATACACCACCTCACGATGATGCACTAGATTAGACTTCTCGAATAGCACTAGCGCGCACGAGGTAGGACTTTAACCTACAGGATTTCTACATTCCATGTCACATTTCAAGTTAATAGAAACCTATCTTGAATAATCATTTATAAGTAGAAAATGCCATGCCCCTGTTTGACATGACATATAAGCGACTGCCTGTCGCACAAAAAAACAGTGGATAAAATCCACTGTCAAAAACAAAAGTATATTATTCAGCAACTTTCTGTTCTTTGATAACCTTAGCGATAGATTCGATTACGTCCTTTTCGTCTTCACCTTCAGCTTCGATTTCTACAGTAGCCTTAGTTGGAACACCTAAAGACATAACACCCATGATTGATTTAAGGTTAACGCTCTTACCGTTATAGATTAAGTTAATATTGCTAGAGAATTTGCTAGCCTGATTTACTAAGATTGTAGCAGGTCTTGCATGTAAACCTACTGGGTCAGATACTACGAATGATAATTTTTCCATTTAAAAAATTCCTCCTTATGAATATGTTATTATTATATCACAAATCCTAATTTTTTCTATAACTTTATGTCATTTTTTACTAGCGCTTACAAAAGCATTGATATATACGCTATTTTTTTGATAATAATTTTTTATAATTGTATGAATCCGACACCCAAAACAGAACCACAATTCCATTCTTTTGTATGTCCAGGGTGTTTAAAAGCTAATGCAAGATTACCCATTTCATAGACCATTACACCACCTTCTGGGATATCTACAACTTCTACATGGTCTAATATTTCAGGACCAAACACCTTTTCATCACTATATACTGCTGCCTGCATATTTGTGATTGTCAGAAGTTTGCCTTTCACCATAAAAGAAAATTTATAAACATTCTGAGAACCTTCTAAAGGAATCTTTTCGACAAGAATCTTATCAGGATCAACGCCTAATGTTTCAAAGATACGAGACTGCTGGAAAGACATTGCTTTCTTTAGTTCTTCGTTTAATTGTTTCTCTTTAGAGTAATCATTTTTACTATAGTCATGCTGTGTTGCATTGACATCTACATCTAACATCCATGGATCAAATCTAAATTCCATTTTCTTTCTCCTCTACTAATTCATTTTTTGTTTCTGAACGATATTCTACTAATCTTTCAAACCAGATCTTACATAATGCACCTACCGGTACAGAAACGAGCATTCCTAAGAATCCACCAATCATACTACCGAAAATAAGTGATACGATAACAAGTACAGGATGAATATCAATACTTGCACTAAGTAATCTTGGGTTAATAATATTACCGTCTACACCCTGAATAATAAGTAACGCAATCAAAGCTCTTAAGGCCATATGTAAATCAGCTGTCACAAGACCAATAATTGCTATAGAACCATATCCAAGGAATGGTCCTACATAAGGTATTAGATTACCTATACCAACTAATAATGCAATCACAATCCAGAATTTAACATGTAAGAAGCCAAATGCAACACTTACCATAACAAACATAAGAAAAGCATCAATCACCTGGCCACGTACATAACCAGAGAATACACCTTCAACATCAATTAATAATTGATGAATAACAGTATCTACTTTTCTACTTGTAAAAGCTTTAATACTCTTACTCCAATAATTCCATAATTTTTCTCCATCAAGCATAAAATAAATCGCAAAAATAATAGAGAATAGTAAATTAGTGAAGAAGTCCGACACTTTAGTGATACCGCCTAGAAGATTACTTGTAACACTATCAACTGCTGTCTTTAAGAACTGCTGTACTTGTACTGTAGAAATACTCATAGATTTAAGCTGTACGATGATTGCATCATAAATCGCATTCACATTCTTTGCGACAATACGTAAGAAATCACTCATATCCTTAAACTGTGTGACTGCAAGTTCTTTACCAATACTTTTAATCACAAAAGTAGATAATAACGCAAAAACAAATAATACAATTAAAGAAGTAATCGCAACAGATAACTGATGACTTAACTTCTTCTTTTCTTTAAAATAAGAAATATTTCTAAGAGATGATTCTACCTTTTCTACAACAGGCTTTAATAAATAGGCAATCACAAAGCCAATGAGTAATGGCGTAAATACCTGGCTTAAAAATCCCAATCCTTTCTTAAGAAACGAAAGAATGTCTGAGATGTTACTTCCTGCTGCAATCACAAGATAGATTGCAATGACAGTAAGTACTACATAAATAGATATCTGCGTATATTTTCTATTAGGTTTAAAATGAAACATAATACCTCCCTACATAAGAGGGCTAAAGAAACGTAAGATACATCTCCATCCTCTTAATACAACACTTGTATTTATATACTTCTCTGATACATCCTGACTTATTTCAAATAGTTCATCAAAGTCTTCTCTTAATTCTTTGACTGCATGATTATGTGTAAACCAGCATCCATTTTCAAAGTGTAGATAAAGACTTCTAAAGTCAAAATTAATTGTACCAACAACACCGACCTGATCATCAACCAAACATTGTTTTGAATGAATGAATCCAGGAGTATATTCATAAATATGAATACCTGCCTGCACAAGATGTGAATAATAGCTTCTAGTCACTGCAAAGACAACTGCTTTATCAGGAATACCTGGTGTAATAATTCTTACATCAACACCTCTTTTTGATGCAAGAATAAGTTCTCTTTGCATTTCGTCACTTAATATCAGATATGGTGTAGTGATATAGATATGATCAACAGCATGTTTAATCATATTTAAATAGACATTCTCACCTGTTTCTTCATCGTCTAAAGGTGTATCTGAGTAAGGAATGATATATCCTTCACCTGATACTTTATGACCTTTTAAATAAAGTGTGAGGTCTTCATAATCTTCTTTACTTGATGTCTGCCACATCTCAAAGAATATCTTTGTGAGAGAGTCTACTGCATCACCCTCTAATCTTACTCCAGAGTCCTTCCATAGTCCATAAGGATGTGTGTAATTGAAGTATTCATCTGCAAGATTATAACCACCAGTATAACCTATTAAACCATCTATGACAGTAATCTTACGATGGTCACGATTATTCATAAAGGGATTTAAAACAGGAAATATAGGGTTAAATACACGACACTGTATACCTTCTTCATGAAGACGTGCTCTAAACTTATTATTGATAAATCCTACACTTCCCATATCATCATAAAAGACTCTAACATCCACACCCTGTTTAACTTTCTCTACAAGAATATCTTCTATCTGTCTCCATGCTTTTGAATCTTCTATTGCATGATATTCCATGAATATGAATTCTTTAGCGTTATTTAAATCATGTAGTTGTGCTTCCAATGCATCATTTGTGGAACTATAGAATTTTATCTTTGTATGATTAAAAGTAGGAAAACCTAAAGATTGTAGATAATAAGCTTCTGTGGCATGAAGAGGATCATTCTGTTGTAGTAAGTTATACCCCTCTGTTTCTATCTTATAACTACTTAGATCATCATTTACTTTATTGAACTTCTTCTGTACTGTCTTCAACAATGAAGGTCTACCAAACAAGATATATATAGCTAAACCAAAGACAGGAAAGATAAGAATCAAGACAATCCAAGATAGCTTAAAAGCACTATTATCCGGTCTTCCATAAATATGTAGTACACATATAAATGCAATTAAACTCATGAATGTATCAAAAGCTGCATAGTATTCAGATAAATGTATTGCAAGATTCACAATCATAAATACCTGAATAATAATTAGAAGTGCAGCAATTATTACTCTTACAACACTATTTTTTACATCATTTTTATGCTCATATGTATTCATAAAAACCCCCTATTAAAAAAGGCTTTCAATTAAGAAAGCCTATTAGAAATTCTTCTTTGCGACAACTAAGAAACGATATGTTGTCAACTGGAAATATGTATTCTGTTTAATCTGATCTAATGCATTCATATAGAAGCTCTTATATTGTGCGACATTTTCAGCCACTTCTGGAGCCACCTTACGGAAGTAAGTCTGTATTTGACGAAGATTATGGAAACGAATGTATCCTTTATCTTCTTTAGTTTCTACGACTTCAAATCCTGCGTCTGCAAGAGTCATTGCACAGCTATTCATATCCCATACACCTCTCATCTTAAAAGGCATATACATAGATAAGAATTCATGAAGGTTTTCACTACCATTCTGATTCACAATGAAAGTACCATTTGGTTTAAGTACACGTAATACTTCATTCTTATCATAGTTAGAGAATTGATCCATTAATACATCGATACGTTCATCCTTAAATGGAAGCAGGTTAGATTCTGTCAATTTAGTTGCCTTAACAGGTAATCCTTCTAGAGTTGCTTCTACTTCACTTGTTTCAGTATAAGGTTCAATATCAAATGTTGCTGCAGGATAATCTTTATAATCCTTTACAAACTGTCCTTTATCCACCGTCATAAAAGCTAAATGATCTTCTGGATGAACATAGCTCTTAGTAATAGCGACTTCATCATAAAGTGGTGCAGAGACTTCATAACCATAGTCTTCTTCATCTCCACGTTTTAATTCTTCAATTTCTTTCATTAAATGTGTAGCTGATTGAATCTGCTGACGACATCTGAACTTACCATACTTAATAATAATAAATTGTACGATTGCATCCGCAATCACACCACATGCCACAAAGATAATGAGTTCTAAGAACCACTGTGCTGACATGAATGGTGCATCTGTACCACCAATCATATAACAGATAATACATAATACAACCATGCTTGCTGTTCCTGTATAGTTGAAAGGACGATTGAATTGTTCAAACCACACTAAGTTATTCACTCTTAATGCACGTTTACGGCTGATTTCAAAGTAAATCAGCTGGAATATTAACATCAATCCAACAAACGTTAGTAAAGTTGCGAGTAAAATTGCCATAGAATTCCCCCTTATTTGATCTTCTGACCTGTAAGAGTATAGTATTGATCTCCAATTGTGAAATAGCCTTCATCATGAAGAACGATTTCTTTTTCAATAGAGTAAATTTCCTTCATATCATTATCTACATCATAGATATAAGAACGTCCATTCTTTTCTAATGCGAGATATGGATGTCCATCAAAGACAATTGCTGCCTTTTCAGGAATCTTTGTATAAACATCTGAAAGTGCTTCTTTTCCATTACAGTCATAGACCTTAAATTGGCCATTCTTATTATATGCTGCATAATATGAATTGCCGATGAATTCTAAACGTGGATATGATGATTTTAATACATTTTCACCTTCCGCATTAATTAATTCATACTTGCCATTTTTAAGCTGTACAATAGCACACTTGTTTTCATCATACTGATTGGCTTCCTGATAATAAGGACTGACCTTCTTACCATTAAAGTCATAATAAGCATAACCTTTACCTTTTACGAATCCTGGATAACGAGACACTGATAATTCATATGCATATGGATAAACCTGTACATTCTTTAATTCACTTGTCTTCTTACCGTTATAGACTGTATGAGGTCCATAAGCAATCTTCTTATTTCTAGAAATGAAATGTGTATTGTCTTTAAAGTTAGAGTTTGTAGGAACAATCTCTCCATTTCTATAAAGACTGACAGTATCATCTGCAGTTAATACAACATTGTTTTTGTTTGTGATCTCTGCACCAGTTAGTGCATAATCATTTGAATAGATCTTAGTACCAATTACGGCTAATGTATTCTGGTTATCTGCATCATATAAAATAGCCTGATTCTTACGTGATGCAAGAATAGAATAATTACCTACTTCCTTAATAGAAGACTTCTTACCATTTTTGAAATAAACATTAATAGAATCTTCAAAACCTACAATAGATGCATCATCTATACTAGAAGCATAATAAACCTTCTTCTTACCAGCATATAAAGTCTTACCATTATTTACAACCTTATAAGTCTTACCCTTTACGATAACAGGTAGATCAGTCTTTAATAAACCGCTCTTAGTAGATGATTTATAAAGAACCTTACCTTTTGTATTGAGTACTTCAATACCACCTAAAGAAATATCTGCTGCTCTTGTTTTAGTTTCTGTTTCCGGATTTCTTATAACAGTTACTTCACTTGTATGCTTCTTCTTACCTACAGTTGCAGTAATAGTTACTTTACCTGTTCTTATACCATATACAGTACCATTTTCTACAGTCGCAATATTTAAATCGCTTGAATCCCATTTAACCTCTTCAGGATTTACATTAGTCACAGAAAGCTGACCCTGTCCACCTTTAATAACAGTCATTTCCTTCTGATCAATCACTTTAATAAGCTTATGAACTGTAACATCACATGTATAATCCTTCTTATCAATCGTTGCAGTAATAGTCACTTTTCCTGCTTTATTCGCATGAATTGTACCATTATCTACAGTCGCAATTGTCTTATCAGAAGTTGTCCATTTAACCTTCTGATTTTCATAGTTGTTAATAGAAAGACCATAATCAGATTCTTCATCCATTTCAATCTTAGTTTCACTTAAAGAAAGAGGTTTAGCCTTAACAGTAATTTTAGCCTTAGCTTTTTGATTACCAGCCTGAACGGTAATAGTAGCCTTACCAGGTTTTACACCTGCAATCTCTCCAGTATCCGGTGCTACAATGACAACCTGATCATTACTTGTAGTCCATACTGCCTGATCTTCATCCTTCTTATTTAATACCTGTAAGAAGATATGCTGATCCTTTTCAATAGTAGTCTTAGAAGGATTAATCTTAATCTGTCTCTTCTTTACTGTAATAGTAGCCTTATATTTCTTCTTGCCTACCTTTGCAGTAATAACAGCTTTACCCTTCTTTAAACCTGTTACTTCACCAAATTCATTCACTGAAGTGATTTTTTTCTTATTAGAACTCCATTGTACAACTTCTTCTGGATTCTTCTTATCTAATACATTTAATACAACCTTCTGTTCAGTTAAAAGAGTCACCTTAGTCTGATCAAGTCTCTGTGTTCTCTTCTTTACAGTCACCTTAGATTTAACTGTCTGACCATTACTTGTTGCCTTGATAGTCGCTTTACCTGGATTAATAGCCCAGATATGTCCATCTGCAACAGTCACTACATTCGCATTACTTGTTTCCCACTTAATATCAGGATATGCATTTTCAATGCCATACTGACCTTCTTCACCTGTATAAAGTGTTGCTTCATTTTGAGAAATCTTTAAAGTCTTACGTTTTACTTTAATCTTACACTTTAAAGTATCATCCCCTACTTTTGCGATTATTGTAGTTTTACCAGGCTTTAATCCCTGAATGACACCATTTTCTACTGTTGCAATCTTAGGATCCTTAGACTTCCATTCAATTGTACGTGCACCAAAATCATTCACTGTAAGTGTAGCTGGTTCTGATGTATATACATCTAAAGATTCCTGAGAAAGATATGGATGTAATGCTTCTACCTTAATTACACAAGTCACTGATGCATTATCCTTAGTTGCAGTAAGTGTTGCAGTACCTGCATGTTTTGCATAAACATAGCCTTCCTGATTAATATCAATGACATCATTATCATTTGTAGACCATACAACTGCATCATTCGCAAATACCTGTGTTAAAGTATTTTCTGTCATATTAAGAGAAGATGCACTTAAATAAAGTCCAGTCTGTGGCTGAGATTCACCTACAAGCATATTACCCTGTGTTTTTAAGCTTGTATAACGTCCTGGTTTAATAATTGTTTTACCTGTATTAGAAATATAACCAGTCTGATCACTCTCATTAGTCACTAAATATCCACCTTCAAAAGGTGTATATGTCTTATACATATCTTTGGTATAACGCTGCCCCTTAGTATTATAAAGAGCATATAAACTATTCTTTCCTTCTTTCATGAAAGAAGTCTTCTTAATCTCATGATTATCAGATGATGATCCACAGCCACTTAATATTAATGCAGCAGCCAGGATTCCTATTACCTTCTTCATAGTCAGCCTCCTTGTTTTTTTACAACACCATTATAACATAATTCTTTACGTAAAAAAAATGAGAGATAATCTCTCATTTTAGAATCTTTCTGAAACGATAATTTACATTCCATAGGAACATAAGAAATACAACCACTAACATACCAAAAGAGACTAATGTTTTGTACTTTACACTACAATAGAAAAACAAGATACAAAGTACAGTAATCAAGAAACTCATAAGTAACATCATGAGACTTTTTGATTGTCTTCTTAATTCAAAGAAAATAAGAAGCTGTAACGCGATGGAAATTATGAAATATAAGTCATTATAATTCATAAGCGTATCCCCTCTCTTTTTTCTTATTATATACCAAGCAATAAAAAAAGGCCTTATAAAGGCCTCTTTTACATTAAATATGTAATGGATCGTTGTTTACACCATAAACCTTTTTATCTTTTGTAGTTGCTACATAATATACTGCGCTATCTTCAGGTTTATAGTAAACTTCTAAAGTTTCAAGAGTGTTAAGCTTGATTCCGTTAGCTTTGATATCTTCTTTAACTAATTTTTCGATATCAGACACATTAACATCTTTATTCATGAACTGTACTTCAATTTTTGTTTTCATGTTTGTATCCTCCATTTCCTAGTATGATAAAAACCACCTTTAATATATCACTTTTCCTTTTACAATCAACCATTTTTTCTTGAAAATATCAACTATTTTCACCATTTATACATTTATATGTAAAATAGTAACTGTTTTTATGCTTGTCATATATAAACAAAATAACCAAAGTAATGATCATCAAAATAAGACCATAGAGTAAATACACAAGAAGTAATCCTATCAGACTTGAATCAAACATCATACCTGGTACAACAACTAATGCCTGAATAAATGAAACACTTGATGTACCAATACGTTTAAAGGCTGCCTGAACAGAGAATGCACATGAAGCATATTGCGCAAACAACAATACAAGAATATCTATTAAAGGAATAATAATCTTTGCCTTTTGATCTATATAGTGTCCTAGCTTCTTATAACCAATAAAGCTAAGCAATGATAATAGTATTGCATCTAGACAGATGATATAACCAAGGTTATAACCAAAAGCCCATATAATACCTCCAATGACTGCACCAATAAAAGCACCAAGTATTCCAAGTGGTGAAGCAGTGTGTTTGGTAATACGTTCATGTTTTTCAAAGCAGTCAGAACATAATATATCTATTTCATCATCTAATAAATATACATTTAATGGTTTGCTTTGATGACAGCGATGACATTGTGGTGACTGATTAATTTCTTTCTTAAGCGTTAAGATAATATTCTCTAACTCTTCTTTTTTAATACGCTTAGATAAAACAAGTCCTGCACCTTTCTCATTAGAATATATACGTTCTACATCATCTCTTTTAATAAAGAGTTGTTCTAGTATATCTCTTTGATGCTTACTATCTTCTGTGGTCAATAATAAAGCTATTTTATGATGAGGTAATACCTGTAGTAAAAGATAGAAATGATCCTGAGTATAGTAATAATAATCTTTTTTAGGGGTTGGTTTAAAACCAATAGTTGTGAGTTCTTTTATCTTCATGACATACTCCTGTTAAAAAAAGAGAGAGTAATTCTCATTACTCCCCTTATTCTGATGCTGAATTTTTAGCTCTATAAGCTCTCTTACGATCAAGTTCAGAAAGATATTTCTTTCTTAAACGGATATTGTTTGGAGTGACTTCTACTAATTCATCTTCATTAATATAGTCAAGACAAGCTTCTAGGTTGAAGTGTCTAGGTCTCTTTAATACAACTGTAGTATCTTTTGTAGATGAACGTGTATTTGTCTGCTGTTTACCCTTAGTAACATTTACTACTAAGTCATTGTCCTTAGCATGTTCCCCAACAATCATACCTTCGTATACTTCCACACCAGGACCAACAAACATCACACCACGGCTTTCTACACCACCAAGTGCATAAGCTGTAGTCTGTCCTGTTTCAATAGAAATAAGAACACCTAACTGTCTTTCACCTACTGCTTCACCTTCTAATGGGCGATATTCTAAGAATGAGTGGTTAATAATACCATAACCCTTAGTCATTGTTAAGAAGTTAGTCATGAAACCAATTAAACCTCTAGAAGGTACAATGTAATGAACCTTAGTCATACCATCCATAGAATCCATGTTTTCCATGATACCTCTTCTTAAACCTAATGATTCAATAACTGAACCAATACAATCATCTGGTGCTTCGATTTCTACATCTTCATATGGTTCACATGTCACACCATCGATTTCCTTTAAGATAACATGAGGTCTAGATACCTGTAATTCATATCCTTCTCTTCTCATTGTTTCAATTAAGATAGATAAGTGTAATTCACCACGACCACTTACCATCCATTCTTCTTTATTCTGAATACGTTCTACTTTTAAAGATACATCCTTGTTTGTTTCTTTGAATAAACGTTCTTCAATCTTAGATGCAGTCACAAACTTACCATCCTGACCAGCAAATGGTGAAGTGTTTGTACCAAAGATCATCTGGATTGTTGGTTCATCTACATGAAGTAATGGTAATGCTTCTTCACAGCTTGGTTCACAGATTGTTTCACCAACACCAATGTCGGCTAAACCTGCAACGGCTACGATATCACCAGCACTTGCTTCTTCTACTTCAAATCTATGCATACCTAAATAACTAAATAGTTTCTGAACACGGAACTGTGTCTTAGAACCATCTGCTCTTAAACATACAACATTTTCATTTACTTTAATAGAACCTCTCTGAATTCTACCAATACCAATTCTTCCTACATAATCATTGTAGTCTAATAAAGCTGGCTGTAACTGTAAACCACCTTCAACATCTACTGCTGGTGCAGGAATTTCATTGATAATCATATCGAATAAACAGTCCATATTAGGAACCTGAGTACTAATATCAGGATCTAATGAGCTTGTACCATTTAATGCTGAAACGAAAACAGTTGGGAAATCAAGCTGATTATCATCAGCACCTAATTCCATAAATAATTCAAGAACTTCATCCATAACTTCCTGAATTCTTACAACTGGACGGTCAACCTTGTTGATAACAACGATAGGTTTAACATGAGCAGCTAATGCCTTCTTTAATACGAAACGAGTCTGAGGCATTGTACCTTCATAAGCATCAACTACAAGTAAAACACCATCCACCATATGCATGATACGTTCTACTTCTCCACCAAAGTCAGCATGGCCTGGTGTATCCATGATGTTGATCTTATAGTCTTTATAATGAATAGCTGTATTCTTTGCTAAAATAGTAATACCACGTTCTCTTTCTAAAGCGTTACTATCCATAGCACGTTCAGCTAGTTCTTCGTGTGCTTCAAGTGTTCCAGATTTCTTAATAAGCTGGTCAACCAATGTTGTTTTACCATGGTCAACGTGAGCAATAATCGCTATATTTCTAATATTCATAATCGCACCTCTTTCAATTTTTAGATTATATCATAGTTCGTCTTCATTTCAATAAAGAATAGTTTTCAAGATGAGAAAATTTATTAAATATTGAATAATTCAACTCTTTTTCAAAAAAGAACAGGCTTACATAACCTGTTCTGTTAAGAATTTATAAGTTGTAGAAAGAACTTCATGAATATGATCCGCATTATCATAATTATGAGATGCACCAACAACTGGATGGAAGATCATCTGCTTACCAAATAGTTTTGTATATTTCTCACTGATTGCATAAGGTACTGTTTTATCTTCTGTGCCATGAATGACTAATAAATCATTCTTATATGTGTCTAAGTTCTTATAGAAATCTCTTTGAAGCATATCCTTTACAAAAGCATCACTGATTTCAAATCCACTATGATCATAGATAGGTGCTTCTTTTACTGTTCCTGTAAGATAGTCCAAGGAATCTGGTAAACTGAAGGCAGGAGCCCATAATACAAGTTTTTTAATATCTTCAGGATAAAGTTTTGCAAGTTCACTCGCAATTGCACCACCCATAGAATGTCCTAAAACATAGATATCAGTGACTTGAGGCATCTTCTTTAATTCTTCTAATAGAATACGTGCACATGATAATTCATCATCAAATGTCATTTCTTTAAAAGTAAGATCCGATTCACCACTGCCTAGAAAATCCATTCTTAAAGTACCAACACCCTGTGCTTCTAATAAACGTGATAAAGAAACATAAGAGAACTTAGTTCCTGTACATTGTCCTGTAAAACCATGGAATATTAATAATACAGGGAATTCTTTTCTATGGGGCACATGAAAGAATCCTCTCATAACACCCTTAGGTGTCGCAATTTCACAATACTGCTGCATAATTAATCCTCCTCTACAAGTGAAATCATTCTCTTCACTTTTTCTTTATCTACATAATCATAATTAATGCCATTATAGCTAAATGATACATGATCATTGGCTGTAGTAGGATCTGCTCTCCAATTCTTACATGAAGAATGAACCTGATGAATACCTGTATAGTGAATAATATCTACAACATTTGTTTCATTAATACCAGAACCTGCCAATATTTCTATTTGATTGCCATACTTCTCCTGCAGTTCCTTAATAAGCTGAACTCCTTCACTCACAGTAGACTTCATGCCACTTGTAAGTACTCTATCCACACCTAATTCAATTAATCTATGAATTGTTGCATCTGGATCGTCACATACATCAAAGGCCCTATGAAATACTGCAGTCTTACCATAACTATGAATAATAGAGACCATTTCACTTGTGCGTGCACTATTGATTTTACCATCAGGATCTAAGAACCCAAACGCAATACCATCAGCCCCGTGTTCTAATAGTTCTTCTGCTTCAATAATCATCTGTTCAGATTGTAATTCATTATATACAAATCCTGCACCTCTGGGTCTTACCATGCAAATAACTTCTAGATCTGTATTATTCTTAATAAGTTCCAATGATGCAATAGTAGGTGTTAATCCACCTAACGCTAATGCACTATTTAATTCAATTCTTTTCGCACCACCATGATATGCATTCATTGCATCCTCATAGCTGCCACAGCATACTTCTAACTTATTCACTCACTTCTACCTCTACTTCATACTGTTCTTGATCTACAGTCATATAAATAAGATCTTTAATGGCTTTCTTCACTTTAGTTTCAGTCTTTTCTAAAAACTGATTCTTGATTGCTTCTTTTTCTACTTTCTTCTTCTGTTCTTTTGCGAAAGTCTTATAGTCTGTAATAGAAATCTGATTAAAGATATTCTTTGTTTCATCATAAACCTTAATAGAATTCTCATCGATTTCATTAGATAAGATCTTTACTGCAGATGTTTTCACAACAATCTTATTATCTGTTTTTTCTACCTGTACATCAGAGAGATCCACACCTGCTTTCATCTTACCTTCATAAGTGATTAAGAAAGACTTCTGTGTTAAAGGAACAGTCCAGCCATTAAACTTTAATGAATTAGAGAACTTCCCTACTTTTGTATAATCATATTCAGATACAGCTAATTCATTAATATCTCTTATTTTCTGTGTTAAAGCTGTTGAAGTGATTTCTTCTTTAGCTGGTGTACTACGTCCTCCAAAGTACATACCACCCATAAATACAACAATAACTAACACAATAATGACTATAATTGATCTTAAATTAAACTTGTTTTTCATTTTCATCACCAACTAGATTATAACAGATAAGAAAAAATATATACAGTTTGTTTTATAGTCTAGATGATTTGACAACGAATACAATAAATGATAGTTTTTAAGTAGGTGATGAAAATGAATTACGATAATGTACATATTTCTAGATGGGAAGAAATACCAGATTTTCCACTCTATATAGATCAGGTTGTATCTATTATAGAAAAGAGTTTGTCTTTCTTAAAAAATAATGATGACGCTATTATCACAAAAACAATGATCAATAATTATGTCAAACATAAGCTAGTAAAAGCACCTATAAAGAAGAAATATGAAAGAGAACAGATTGCTTATTTCACATTAATTTGTTTATTAAAGTCTGTCTTTTCATTAGATGAGATTTCTAAGCTTATTCAATTACAACAGAGTCAGAAAGAATTATCTGAATTCTATAATATGTATTGTGATGTATTTGAGCGTGTCCTTAAGACAAATCATTTAGACTCAGAACTACCAGACATATATAATAAATGTATCTTAAGTTCTGTCTATAAAATCAAGGTATCTAATAATCTTCTTGGTGAAGCAACAATGGAAGAAGCATTAAAAAAGGATTGAGTTTATTCTAATGGTATTAAGTTAAGTGACTAAATGCCAAAGAACCTCCTCTATTTGAAATTACTCTTTCCTACTAAATATAAAATTACATTTATAACCGTATTCAGTCTTGATTTTATAGGTTTATTGTTAGGCCTATTTATAAGAGATTTTTCTTTTTTCATAATAGTTTGCGCTAGTTTATTATTCAAAGTTATAATTCATCTTGCTTCATCAAGAACTGTATTAAAACAATTAATGAATAAGCAAATAGAACGATACAACAAAGATGTAATATATTTTGATTTATACTTTGATGAAGATAAACTTTACGCGAAAGTAGACTCATCACCGAATGAAGATCCTATAAAATACAAAGATTTAAAGAAAATTAACGAAACAAATGATATTGTATTTTTTCTAAGTAATGCAGGCTTTAAAACCTATTTTGAAAAGAAAAATGCCAGCAATAAAGATATTGAGAGATTACATGCATTTTTTGATAAGCAGAACATCCCTTGGAGAAAATCAATTTTATAGATGATAAGAGTAAAGTAATTATAAAAGCCAATATAATAATGAAATAAAAGGGGCATGTGCTCGTATGACTTTACAATTGATGTATAAATATCTTTTATATATTTCAACTTTGTGTTCTTTAGAAAACTTGCTTTTTCTTTCCAAAAGAAAAACTTCCTTAGCAAACCATTGGTATTAAGTTAAGCGACTAAATGCCAAAGAACCTCCTTTATTTGAAATTGAGGAGGCTTTTTTTACCAAACTGTTGACAGGTGATAAAAATTGTGCGGCTAGAAATGAATATTCATTCATTTCTAGCCCTTTTTAGTAGATGTGTCGTAAGCGCCAAATAAAATAGTGTATTTAAAAAAGTCGATTGAATTGATACAATAATCAATTTAGTCGGCTTTTATTTCAAATTCTTCTTTTATTTCTTCACTCCATGGTAAGAACCAGTCCAGTCTTTCTGGATTTTCAACCAAATCTTGCTGTGGTAAATAATCCAGGATAAATTCAATATAGTCATATGGATCAAGCCTGTTGGCTTTAGCTGTTTCAATTAGACTGAATACTGCTGCACTTGCTTCAGCTCCTTTAGTAGAAGTTGAAAACAGCCAGTTCTTTCGGCCAACTGTAAATGGTCTGATTGTACGTTCATCTAATGAATTTGTCATAGGTACAAGAACATCTTCTAAAAATGAACGCAATCCAGCCTCGTAATTCAAGGCATATTGTATAGCCTTTCCTATCTTAGAAGCTGTTAACACCTTGTTTTGATTATCTTTACACCATGAAAAGAAGTCATCAACTAATGGCTTTGATCTTTCTTGGCGTATCTTGACTTTATCTTCAGGTGGGAATGTATCAATTTCCTTTTCTATCGCAAATAGCTTGGCTATTTTCTTAAGACCTGTATAAGACAGTGTATCTGAGGCACCTGAACTGCTGGGTGTTATTTCTCTAGCTTCGGATTCATCTCTAGGCCATTTGAATCTGCTATTTTCCAGTCTCTTGTAAAGGAGCACGAAGCCGTCACCCTCCCAGTACAGTGTCTTCATCACTCTCGCATTTCTTCCACAGAACAGAAATACCGAATTTGAAAAGGGATCAAGTCTGAACTGCGTTGTGACAAGTGCACTAAGACCATCAATCTGTTTCCTCATGTCTGTATAGCCTACAGCTATATAGATATGCTCAGCCTTGGAGATGTCACCTAACATAATAGTGCACCTATGATGTTAGTTACAGTTCCTATATTTGTATCACAAGGAAATTCTATACGAACATCTCCTTTAGTTATAACTATGTTCTGTTTATCAAATGTGCTCTGATCAACAGAGACAAATGATGGAGCCTTTACAGCTCCCTGATTCAATTGCCATCTTTCGCAACTTTTTAAGCCAGCAGTAGTAGGTCTGCTCACATATGTTGTTCTGCCTGCTTCTGACAGGAAGTCCACTTTTCCTGCACTCCTTTATTCTTTCAATCCACTGTCTGGTCTTGATATCGTCATTAATGCTTTGAATATCCATGATTTCACCATCCTCTATATAGTAAATTTAGTGCTAAAATTACTATATAGAGTGAATTCAGTGGCTAAAAACACTATATATAGCAAATTTAGTATCTAAAAACACTTTAATTATCTAATATGATGAGGTTTATTTCTATCCACTATATTATTTGGCGCTTACTTTTAATCTACAACAAATTTACTTTAATTATGTATTTGAAACTTCTGGCACGATTACTTCCATTATTAATAAACCTTCACTAAGCAATGAAACATTATCATTTTATAATTTATAACTGTCAATCCATCTTACAAATAATGCGTTTTCGACTTGATACACATCTACATGGTGACTATCCTCTAACCAAACTACATTTTCAACATATATTTTATCACTTCTAAAATCTATATTTACACTATCAATGTTAAATGATGATTTATTAAAGAAAGAGTAAACAAAAATAACCACAAAAGATAACAGTCCTATTCCAATTCCTGATAAAATAATTTGAAAAAATTTTATAATGGAATTTTTTTGTGCTTTTAATATATCAATTGATATAAAAGTAATAGGTATAAAAAATAAATCTATTAAGAGAACTATATTTATTAATATACTAATGAACGGATGAAAGTAGACAAATTTGTCTAGTCTAGAGTTAATAAGATATTCTATCAAAACAATACTCAATGATACAATATACCACACTAAAGTTCTTTTTTTATTATTCATATGACTAAAATAAGCAATTATTTCTTTAAAAACTTTCATCTAAAATTCCCTCCTAAAATTTGTATCATTAATTTTTTTGTGAATTATTATATCATACTAAATAAAAAAGGCAATATAAATATATATTTTACATTGCCTGTCTAAAGTCCCGTCTTTTGTTTCTTTTTAAAGTGGAATTTAACTTTTCACTTTAGGTTTACATTGCCTGACTTTTTCCTGATTTTTCACTTAATCTAAACATGAATATACGTAATTATTGAACGCTGTATGAGCAGCAGTAAATGCTTCGTCACTTACAGTAGTCTTATTAAGTAATAGTCTAAATGTACTTACTGGCTCAACATTTTGATTTAAATAATCAGATTGATTTTTAAAACTCGAATAATTACCATATACCCTTGTTATCCATAATTGCGTTCTTTCAGATGAATAGGTTCCTCCATATTCTGTATTCATAAAATAATTATAGAATAAATCTGTAATTTTCATAGAACTATTAGATAATAAACTTCTTGCTAAATTGATACCATCAATATCAGCAATATAGTCTTCCATACTAAATGATGTGTCTGGAGCAAATAAATTGTTATTTGCATACTCTTGATACATTATATTTTTATTCTTTTCCACATATGTTTCTATATCCTTTGCAAAAGTTGTAAGATCTCCCATCCAACCACTAAATAAGTCAATAAAAGTATCCAATCCTTCATTTTCGGTATCAATAAAAACATGTATATTTGATTGTAGTGTTGCTGCTAAGTGATTAAAATCATAATAGCATTGTGTTGATGGATCTTTAAATTTAGGAATATCACTTCCCAATGTAGACTCTACTAAATCACAAAAATCATTATCAATTTCTCCTGCCACTAAATTCCATTGAATATTACTTGCTTCTCCAGCAACACTATTACTTGTTCCAAACCAATTTCCTCCATAATTTCCAAGTTTTCTAAAATACTGTAAAACTAAAGAATTACTTTCTGAAATATTATGACAATAATTGTAAGCCAAATCATAAATAGAAGTTAAATAATTATAAAATTTATTAATTCCTGGTAAGACAACTTTACTAATTCCTATATCTTTTCCTGAGACTCCTACTTTATCAATTCTTACAGTTCCATTTCCAGAACCAATAGTAATATCTGTACAAAATTGATCAAAACACCAATCACCTGGAATATTAAATCCTAAATTGCCACTAAATCCATATGAAGCATCTGAAACAAAAAATTTATTAATTTTTAAATCAGAATTATCATGCAATTTATTACATACATTTCTTGTTCCATATACGCCTATTCTATATTTTCTGGCATTTGATGCTAATATTCCTTTAAAATAAGGTATAATATTTGATTGAATAATATCATCAGTAGGATCAAAATCAACTGCAAAATAAATAGTTGACGATGTTGAAAAACCATATTCCCTAGCTGCTACATATGCTTTTTCCCCGTCATTTTTACCTGATGTTCTTGTAAATTTACCTGCAGCATCACCAGATTCTTGGAAAATTGCAAATAACTTTAATCCTGCGTTTAGGATATTATCAATTTCACTTACAGTTAAGCATTTATCCAATGTTCCTCCAGGTGTATTTGTTAAATATCTTCCTACATATTGATAACCAGCATTTTTAATGGTATGTATTTGCGCAGTTGTTAATTTAGTTGCTGTATCGCATCCTAACGCTGATCTATCAGTATCGCCATTACTGCTTAATAAAGACTTAATAACTGTGTAATTAACTCTATTATTAGGTTTTATTAATTTCAAATGATCACAGAATGCTTCAAGAACATAATCTAAAGAAGAATCATATGTTGAAGATAATACATTTATGTAATAACCATTACATACTGTTGCATATCTAATAAGTTTTATAATATTATCTGTATCTCCAATACCAAAGCTTTGTGCTTTACATAATGAAGTTGTTTTAGTCCCCCATGTTCCTGTAGCACTACTTTTAGAAATTCCTAATTCTTTTTGTAAAGCATAAATCAACATTTTATTCATATCACGATTATATAATCCATCACAAGGACAAATTTGATAATAATTATAATAATCATAATTCAATCGCTGTTGAATTGTTCTGATTTCCTCAGTACCTCCTGCCAAGCAGGTGAAGGCGCTCATATCTAATAATGCTTTCATAAAATCTCTTTGCATATTTCCTGAAGCTGATGGAAATCCTGCATCAGTTTTTAATTGTTTGACTGCATTATATGTTCCATTTCCATAATATCCTGTAAATCCTCCTGGATTGTATCCTTTACACCATAAACCGCCTTGCACAATATAAACTAGATTCCCTTCTGACCCTTGAGCAATTGTCGGACACAAAGAATAAGTTGTAGGTCCAAAACTATTACTTGTTTCTTGAATCCCTAATTCAATTTGTAACGCTCGTCTTAATGCATAAATTGTACTCCATCCTGTTTTTCCATCTTCTGTAATTTTGTTATATCTACTATCATTTCCATATGTTTTGTTCAACCATTGTTGAACTTGTAAAACTCTTTCATCTGCCATTATTACTATCCTCCTATGTTGTTACTACTTTCTGTAGAATTTATACCGGTATTCTTTCTACATTTTTATCATACATTCATTCAAAAGCACCATTGTGCCTTTCGCATTTCATTAATATAAACTATTTAATGAAATTGCTCCTGTCACTTTACCGTTTACTCCAATTACTACTCTATCTCCTTTGACTTGAATCACTTCATATTGATTTTTAAATACAAAATTTGCTATTGACTGACCATCATACCACTTTGAACCAGTCTTGACACGCACACTATCTCCAACGTTTAAACTACTAGTTTTGTTTTTTACCTTATAAAAAGTACTAATCACACCATGATCATAACTACAGTCCAAAAACTTTGAATCTATTCCTTTTATATCTTTTAAAGCTCCCTTTTTGGCATTAGAAGTAAACTGATGCAATAATACATTTCCAAAAGGATTGTATTGAATCTTATTGTCCCAATTATTGTACCCATTGTTTAGCCCATAATTAGCAATCCATAATGTCCATGCGGAAAAACCACTATTTGTAAGCTTATTTTTAAACCAATCCTGATTCGCATATATTCCAGCAGAATAACCTGCTCCTTCAATAACATCACAAAATGATTTAGCAATCTTATAATACATTTCATTACTCAAACTGCCCTGATAATCAGAATATTCAATATCATAATAAATAATACATACCTGATAATTCCTGCATGCCTGCAAAGCTAAATATGCTTCTCTTTTAGCTTCATATTCGTTTCTAGCATAACAAAAATGATAAGCAAATAATGGAATGCCTAACTCATTTGCTTGTCTCGCATTATTGTTCCACTGCTTGTCTATATTTCCAGAACTCCATCCATAAGAACATCTAGCTACAACACCAGAAATAGACTCCTTTGCCTTGCTTAAATCTACTTTCCCGTTATGATATGAAATATCTATAATATAATTACTCATTGTTTTCTACTATGCTTTCTATGTTTTGTGAGGCTACTTCCAGGCCTTTAACAAGAATCTGTGGCACATCAAATCCAGCTTCTACAAGATTTTCCAGAATACTACGATACTCATTAATAATTAACGAAATTAAAACATACCAGCCTAAAAACGTTAATATCGCCAAATCAATGTGAATTATCTTTCCTAATTCTTCAAAACATACTGGAATTATAAAAGACAATAAAACTAATATCCATTGAGCTACTTTCTTTGCAATTCCTTTCAATCCTGCCATTGAATTTTCTTTATTATTTATTCTTGATTTTATCCATCCTGTTAGTGTATCAAGAACATTTAATAGTAATAGCACCATAAATAAAATCCAATGTTTATCCATAGCAATTGTAAGAATAGATAATATAATCGAATACACTTTATCTATATTTCTAATAAACTTGTTCATTATTCAGTTTTCTCACTTTGTTAATAATACTCTTATATTTTCTTACAATAGAACTATGATTGGCATATCCCACATGAATAGAAATAAGATCAAATGTTTTATTCTCAAAATTACGCAAAGCAATAATTTCAAGCTCACCTGGTAATAATTCTTTTAACCAATAATTAACTTTAGAGACAATATGTGAGTAGAACATATATTCATTCTTTTTGTGGTCATTCAACTCTTTAAACTTAATTGCTTGGTTTAAATTATCCAAATGTACTTTAGCAATAGAGTAGAAGTTTAGAGTAAGTTCAATTTCTTCGTTAGAATAAATCATTGCCTACTTACTCCTCTTCTTATAAATTGTAAAACGTTTTACGTATGTATTATATTATATCTAATCGACACAATTGTGCTTTTGTGATTATTGTGATTTATCAAATTAATTATTTTAGTTTATTACAGCTCTAAGTTCATTATATTTAAACATATCATTCTGATAGTTAATCAAAAAAACATTTCACTAGATGAGTCAATTTGATACTTCCGTAAAATATGAGTTCAAGTTGATATACCAATGGAAGTCTTAAATAACTATTCTGAATACAAGCACAGCTAGGATCATGAAATGACCATCCTTAGTCAGAATGAATAATCAATCGAAATAGAAAATCATAATTTGTAATATATATCATCAATATTTGGTGTAGTTGAAACTTATCTATGTTAAAATTAATATATTATGAATAGCGAGGTATCTAAAAATGGAAATATTAACTGTTAAAAACAATAAAATGGATTATTCAACTTTCAAAAAAATCATCATTCTATTCTTTCCTACTAAATATAAAATTACATTTATAACCGTATTCAGTCTTGATTTTATAGGTTTATTGTTAGGCCTATTTATAAGAGACTTTTCTTTTTTTTGTAATAGTTAGCGTTATTTTATTATTGGAAGTTAAAATTCATCTTACTGTATCAAGAACTGGATTAAAACAATTAATGAACCAGCAAATAGAACGATACAACAAAGATGTAATATATTTTGATTTATACTTTGATGAAGATAAACTTTACGCAAAAGTAGACTCATCATCGAATGAAGCTCCTATAAAATACAAAGATTTAAAGAAAATTAACGAAACAAATGATATTGTATTTTTTACAAGTAATGCAGGCTTTAAAATCTATTTTGAAAAGAAAAATGCCAGCAATGAAGATATTGAGAAATTACATGCATTTTTTGATAAGCAGAACATCAAATGGAGAAAATCAATTTTATAGATGATAAGGGTAAAGTAATTATAAAAGCCAATATAATAATGAAATAAAAGGGGCATGTGCTCGTATGACTTTACAATTGATGTATAAATATCTTTTATATATTTCAACTTTGTGTTCTTTAAAAAACTTGCTTTTTCTTCCCAAAAGAAAAACCTCCTTAGCAAACCAATGGTATTAAGTTAAGCGACTAAATGTCAAAGAACCTCCTCTATCTTATCCGAAAGCCAGATGGTTGCTTGATCCATTCATTATATAGTATGCATCTGAATTCATAAGTTAATGCCAGTCTGTTTTTTCTTACATTTTTGACATATGATGATTTGGATAATAACTTGATTTCTTCATCAGTAAATTTCTTTGATTTTGACATAGTAAAATTTAAGCAACAAAACAAAAAATGATACCCACAGGAGGGGTATCACAACTGTCAGGTTGTTGTCCTCCTTATGGGTACCATTTTATTTGTAGCTGACACCTTAACTTAATTACCCGATGATATTAGTTTTCTTTAACTTAATACCATTTGAGTTTATTCAATCCTTTTTACTTATCACCAAAGATGACATTCATATATTTTTCTTCGTTCGTTAGAATACGGATGATTGTCACTGTATCATGATCATATTTATAGAAAATACTATATTTTCCTGCAATGACATAATAAAGATCTGTTGTCCATCCAGTTCTATTAGATAGCTGACCACCTATTTCAGGGTGTGTTTTTAATACAGCACATAGTTTTACAATCTTTGGATTCAAACGCATAGGGTTTCTTAAATCAGCACGTGCTTGTCTTGTATATCTTAGATTCATAGTTCAATTCCAAATTCTTTTAAGATATCTTCTTCAGAAATGCTATCATCTGCAGGTGCTTTTTCACCTTTATCTAATTCAATCATTAACTGAGAGATTGCCTGTTCTCTTAATGCCTGCTTACTATTTGCAGTTACTAAGAAAGGCATCCCTTCTACATTAATAGACTGCTGAATAAATGCATTAATAGCATCAGTAAGTGTCATACCACACTGTGCATAGATTCCTTCTACCTGTGCTTTGATTTCTGGATTAATACGCATCTGAAAAGTGCTTGTTTTGGGTGCTGTAGCCACTGTTAGTGTTGTTTTTTTCATAGTTCATAAACTCCTTCTCAACTATTATAAACATCACTCAATTAACAGTCAACACATTGTATATACAGAAAACAAATAAAGAAAAAACTGATCAGAAATGAAATCATTTCATCACAGTTTCTTAATTAACGCTTTTTAGATTTATGTCTAGGTTTCTTAACAGCTTTTCTAGCACGAGGAGATTTCTTAACTACTTCTTTTAGTTCTTCTTTCTTCTCTTCTACTACCTTTACTGTATCTTCTACAGCTGCTTTTACTTCTTCTTTCTTTGTTTCCACAACTGCTTTAACTGGTTCTTTAGTTTCTTCAACCTTCTTAGTCACAGCTTTTACGGTCTTTTTAACCGGTTCTTTTTTCTTTTCTACAGTCTTAACAGTTTCTTCTATAACTGTTTTTACAGGTTCCTTAACTTCTTCAACCTTCTTAGCTACAGCCTTTACTGTCTTCTTTACCGGTTCCTTCACTGCTTCCTTTACAGGCTCTTTTACTTTTTCTACCTTTTTAGCCACAGCTTTCACTGTCTTCTTTACTGCTTTCTTAGGTGCAGCCTTTTTCTTCTTATGTGCAATAATCGCCTTAGTAATTTCATTTAACTTCGCTTTAGTCTTAGCACGGAAAATAAATACATGGTTACCTTCAGCCTGTGCAAGAACCTGAGGAATATCTGCTTCAATCTTGATATATTCTCTATACTTATCAGCTACTTCTGCATCAGATAATTCATAATCAATACCAAGACGTCTTCCTACATAACCTACATAATACTTTCTTTCAATTTCATAGAAACAAGTATTATAGATCATCATATCTGCCCAAATAGTATATGTATCTACATCATAAGCATAGTTCATCATATCAGGAATAAAAGCACCTGGTGCTCTCATATTCACTTCTAGAGGAACTAAATCACCTTTTCTACCTAATCCTGGTTTATCTTCAGATAACTTAATGAATTCAAAATGGAAGAAACGGCTTCTTGTATCAAATGCTTTAACAACCTTTTCACCAATTTCATAAATAGGTTTACCTTCTACAGGCTCAGAATGGAAATAGATATCAGATGCATCATTGACTGTATCCATAATAGAAGTATCCATAAAATGACTTGTAGAGAATAAAATATTCTTATCCTTATCAGTCACACCTTCAAATGTTACAACATCACCAGGCACAAAATCTTCTAGAATATAATCAATATAATCCTGTTTATGATTATAGAAGTCTTTTAATTCTTCATCATCTTTTAATTTATAAGTATGAGTTGCTCCTACACCATTATCTGGCTTTACAATCACTGGATAACCATTCTTTTTAGTAAACTCTAAAGCTTCATCAAGAGTATCTAACTTAATATAGTCAGCCACCTTTAAACCAGCACTCTTATATACTTCCTTCATAGCTGATTTAAATTTCATACAGCGCATATCCTGAATCTGTGGACCAGTAGTCACATTAAAGTCTCTTCTTAATGTTGCTTCTAGTTCTAGCCAGTATTCATTTTCTGATTCAATCCAGTCAATCTTACCATAATGACTAGAGAAATAAGCACATGCACGATATACTTCATCATAGTTTTCTAAAGAGCCTACATAGTAATATTCAGTCAATGAATTCTTTGTGTCATCACTGATCATATCATATGGGCAATCTCCAACACCTAATACATTCACACCACGATCTTTTAAACGTGAACAGAAATTATGATAATATTCTGGAAAATGTGGTGATATAAATACGACATTCATCTATTCTTCTCCTCCTAGATTACTCTCTTTACAAAATATGGGAACTGTACTCTCCACCAATCCCAATCATGGTTTACATCATATCCCCAGAAATCAATCCATGCTGGAATATTCTTATATTCTAATAGCTCTTTCATTCTACTAGTTGAACGAACCATTTCATCTTCCCATGCACCCTGGCCGCAGCATAATACGATACGACGTTTTCTATACATTTCTACATATGGGTGATCATAACTCATACCTTCAATATATTTAATAGGACTATTACGATAAACATTATCATCCACATAATCATGGAAGAATAAATCACTATCATAATATCCACTTAATGCGATACATCCACTAAAGATATCCGGTCTTCTAAATAAGAAATTAGCTGCATGTGATGCACCTAATGAACATCCTGTAGTATAAATACCCTTTGCATGTGTACCACACATCGCATTAATGTCAATAATTCTAGGTACTAATTCATCTACAATATAATGATAATATTGTTCCAACATATGTGAACGAGATCCAACATCATGACCGCCTTCTTCACTCCATGTTTCTAAATCAATACTATCACAGCAGAATAATTGTATATTCCCATTATCAATAAGGTCTTCTACTGTAGCGACCATACCATTGTTTTCAAAATCAAAAAATCTACCATTCTGTGTTGGAAATACAAGTATAGGTGTTCCTGCATGTCCATACACCTTATATTCCATATCTCTTTCAAGACATGGACTGTACTCTTTATAATATTCTACCTTCATTCCCAAAACCTCCTTTGCCTTTGCCCATTATATCACATTTAATAGACAATTCACTTATTTATCGGTATTTCCTATATACTCCTTTAATTCTTTAGGAATATGCCTAGCACCTCTTATAGCTCTTAATTGATATGTCTTAAGTACTTCCAATGGATAAAGAGTAGGATCATATGTTTTTAGACGTTTAAGAAGCATACTTGTTTCATTACTTTCTACTACCTGACACTTATACATAATTGCAGAATAAGGAGCACCATAATAGATATACACAATTGCGTCTTGATGAATATTCCCTTTTTGATGCCATTGTATATAGTCACTTTGATTAAATGCCTTTATTAAGTCAAAACGTTTAGGAGACGCAGGAATAACCCAATCTTCACATATCACAGTAGTCTGATAGCTTTGATCAACAAGAGACATGATATCTTCATCACTCAATGTTTCATCTAATAGTATACTGATCCAATGTTTCTTATTCATGTGAAAAGCTGGATAGATAGAAGGATGATTCACTGTATCTATAGGAACCTTAATATTCAAACACTCTATTTCTCCCTGTTTATCACAAAACTTAGAATAATCTGTATGCACAATAAGTCCAAACCACTTATCATTATTTCTAAATACAAATGAATCACCCTTAGTAAAAGGATGATCCGGAAGAACATGATACTTTTCTTCAATAAGATGCATCAAACGTTTAGATTGAGGAAAAACAAAATAATCATATACAAAACAATGATTTAATATGTCCTCAATACAGTCTTCATATGCAGTTCTTACTTTTTGTACAAACTTTCCCTGCTTACCTACTAAATGAATATTTGTATATTCTTCATCTGTATCAGAATCATAAACCTTAGCCTCTAATATATCATTTATTATTACTTCAATCCTGAAATCACCATCTAGTATATTTTTCTTATATATATAATTATGCCCCTGTTTATTAAATCCATAATCAGTAAGTTTATTCTCATCACAATGATAACGTCTATAATCCTTCATCATATACCTCCAAAGAATGCCTTACATATCAATTTTAATATTCTTTACTTTCTGTTTCGCTTCTTCTTTCATATGAGGAATAGTCAGATTAGGAAAACCATGCTTCTCTACTAACTTATTTGTATAATCCTTTAAACGATAAACAGAAAAATCATGTCTTTCTTTTTTGCCCGTTAAAGTATAGTAATTCACAAGTGGTGTGAATACCACATTCTTAATTTTCTTTTTTTCTATATCAAAAGAAAGCATACCTTCTAATTGACATGATTCTTCCAACATGCCACTTACAAAATTGCCTAAACTATAAGCAACTAATGTACGCTTACCATCCGCTCTTTGAATATATTCTACATCCTGTAGTGTATGTGTATGTGTTCCAATAATCACATCTGCACCTGCATCTGCAAGTTGCTTAGCCATATTCTTCTGGAATGTATTAGGATGATAATCATACTCAATACCCCAATGGCAGGATACTATCACAATATCCGCATTCTCTCTTGCTTTCTTCATATTCTCCATCATAGTGGATTCCTGAAAATTAATCATATAAGGTAACTGTTTCTGATAAGTCACACCATTCACATATTGATTAAAAGATAGAAATGCAATCTTAATGCCATTCTTTTCTACTATCTTAATATTCTGTTTCTCTTCTTCATTCTCATAGAGTCCTAAATAAGTCATCTGAGGATGTTTATTAAATACCTGAATGGAATGTAATATGCCAGATGCCCCTTGATCATATGCATGATTGGTAGCACCATTCACTATATTAAATCCTACCTTTTCTAACTCATCTGCCACACTATCAGGTGCACTAAAGAGAGGATAACCAGAAGGTTTCCCTCCCCCTAATATCGTTTCCTGATTCACAAAACAATAATCCGCCTGGATATACTTCTTAATATTCTTATAATAGTTTGAAAAGTCATAACCACTAGAAGTCTTGGCTTCATCAAGCATACATTGATGATAGAGATTATCTCCTACAGCAACAAAAGAAACACTTGGTGTCTCTTTCTTTACTTCTTCTTTAGGAGGTGTACTACATCCTGAAAGAAGTAACATAACTGCAAGAAGAAATTTATATTTCATGAATTATTTAGTCGTTGATCCAAATCCACCATTACGTGTTTCAGTGGCATCATCATCTTCAGTAATACCATATGTCATGAAGATTCCCTGGGCAATACCCTGACCAGCCTGAACATCAACTACTTTACCTTCATTTGAATCATTTGTCATCTTAATAAAAATATGACCTTCATTATCTGAATAGAAATAATCACTATCAATAACACCTACAGTATTATTTAACTGTAGACGATATTTAAATCCCAAACCACTTCTAGGATAAATCATTAATACCCATCTTTCATTCATTTCACAGCGGATTCCTGTAGGAATCTTTACTGTTTCTCCAGGTTCTAGATGTATATCAATAGGTGTATAAAAATCATATCCTGCAGATCCTTTAGTTGCACGACGTGGAAGCTTAATCGCATCATAGATGTCCTTTACATCTTCCCTTTCCATTCCTGTTTGAAATTGTTCATAAGATACTTTATAAAATTTAGCGCTATTCATTCCAATCTGCCACTCAAAATGTGATTAAATATACTCACATCGAGATAATGTAAGTTCTCACGAA
>NZ_QTUM01000003.1:0-75816 GCF_003435615.1 Catenibacterium sp. AM22-6LB | reverse complement strand
TCGCCCCCACAGTGGACTTTCACCACCTAGATATATGCCATGCCCGGCATACAAAAAAATAGAGTTCCATCATGGGAACTCTATTTTAATCTTTGTGAATAAATGAATTGATGCAATCCACTAGTTCATCAAATTCCACAATAATCTTATCTAAATATTCCTTTCCGGCTGGTTCTAGGTGATAATACACTCTAGCTTTATTGTGGTAAATGATTGTATTGCTTGAAATATAGCCATTTTCAATGAGTTTGTAGATAATAGGATACATAGTACCATTCTTCGGTTCAATACGACCCTTAGATTTTTCTGCAATCTCTTTAGTTAATTCATACGCATATTGATCTTTTTCTTTCAATAAGCTTAAAATCATTAAATCAAGTTTAAATAAATAGTTTGAAGTCTTTGCCATAATTAATCACCTATAATAAGATTATCAAATATTAGAAGCGTTTTCAATACATTTTTTCAATAAAATGACGTATTTGTGCACCAAACTGTACTTTTATCCTGTTTACAATAAAAAAAAGCGTCATTTTTTTAAAATAGTGTGTAAGAAAAAGAACTCTATGCCTTAAGAGTTCTTTTTCTTACCATATCAATATACTGGTCTTCATGTAAGATTCTAATATCCTGACCTTGTCTTGATAGTGTCATGGCTTTTTTTATCTTCTTATTGCCTTTTTGATATCTTGTCTGCTTGTAGTCCTTTTTCCCAATAACGAGATATCTTGTCTGTGTTGTGACATGGAATGATGGTGTCATACCATCCTGTTCTACAAATGCTTCTATTTCTTGTTTTGTATGAGCAAGTTTTCCAGTGAAAGCAACTGTTTCTTTCTGTATTCCCATCCTTACTTCCTGTACCTTATCACTTGATACAAGAGGTTCAATAAAAGAACTTGTCATACGTCCTAAAGGGACATTTTCCTTCTCGTGGAGCTCTTTAATACTTGTATAGTGATGTTCATCCATCATCTTCTTTAAAAGCTCTGCACAGGCTAAAGAATCAGCCAATGCATTATGGGCATTCTCTAATTCCACTGAATAATAATCACATAGAGAACCTAAGCCATACTTTTGTAATTCAGGATGAAACAGCTTTGCGAGTACTAATGTACATGATAAGAAACAAGTAGGCTTTCTTATACGAAACCTTCTAAATACTGCCAATAAATGATTAAGATCTGACTGAATATCATGAGATATCACAATACTGTTTTCAAAATATTGACTAATCTTTGGCCAGATTTCTGGAAATGTGGGTTGTTTCTTTAAATCCTGTGGTCTGATCTTATGAACCTTATAACGATAAGGATCAAAAGTCAATTTAGGAGGTCTAATAAGGGAATAAAATGTTTCTTTTACTTTCATATCCTCCAATACGACTATTCCAATAGAACAGATACTAACAGGATCATTATTCAATTCTTCAATATCAAAGATTGTTATTTTTTCACTCATTCAATTCCCACTGCTTTCTTTGCTAACTGATCTGCCTGTTCATTATAGAAGTCTCCTGTATGAGCTTCTACTTTCATAAAGACAATAGGCAATTGTTTACGGTATTTAGCCATTTTATCAGCATAATACTGTGTTAACTTCTTATTAGCTTTCCATTCTCCAATAGCCCACTTTTCAATACCCATATAATCATAATAAATCACAATACCATCATATTCAGGATGTTCTACTGCATACTTTACAGCTGCAAGTGCCCCAAATATTTCTCCTGCAACATTACGACTCGATATACATTCTTCATTATCTCCATGTCCATAAAGACGTTTAATGACCTGCTGTCCATCAATTAATACAGCACCATAACCATATACTTTCTTTTTCGCATTAAAAGAACCATCTACATAAGCAATTAACCCATGTTCCATTTGAGGTATTTCTTTTTTATCAGAAATAAACTCTTCTGCTTCCTTGCGTGATGTAAAGGACTTATAAGAAGCATTCTTAAAGCCATGAATCTGCTTCTGACATTCTGCCCAAGAGTTATAAATACCTGGTACTCTTCCGTTTTTTACGGCATAATATTTCATTTTTATCACCTACCCCATAATAATGAAAACAATAGGCGTTGTCTAGTTAATTATGCAAGTTCACAAAAACTATTTACTATGTTAAAATGAAAGAAATAAACAAAGCGAGGTTATTTTATGTTGATTGAAAAGAGATTTTTGAAATATGTGAGTTTTGATACACAGTCTGATGAATCTTCTACAACATCTCCTTCTACAGAAAAACAATTTGATTTAGCTGATTTCTTAAGTGAAGAAATGCAGATTTTAGGTGTAGATGAAGTAGAAAGAACAGATCAGGGAATTGTATACGGAAAGATTTATAGTAATTCTGATGAGCCTATGAAGGCAATTGGATTTATTGCCCATATGGATACTTCTCCAGATGCAAGTGGACATGATATTCATCCACGTATTATCCGTTCATATCCAGGGGGACGTATTATTCTTAATGAAGAAAAGAAAATGTATTTAGATCCAGAAACAAATCCTGAATTAAAAGGACTTGTGGGTGATGATTTAATTACAACTGATGGAACTACACTTCTTGGTGCAGATGATAAAGCAGGTGTAGCTATTATTATGAGTATGGTAGAGTATATCTGCCAGAATAGAGATTTTAAGCATGGAGACATCTGTATTGCGTTTACTCCTGATGAAGAAGTAGGTAGAGGTACTGAAAACTTTGATGTCAAGAGATTTGGTGCTGATTATGCTTATACAGTAGATGGTGGTAAAATTGATGAATTCAGTTTTGAAAACTTCAATGCCTATAAGGCTGATGTCACTATTACTGGTAAGAGTTATCATCCAGGTGATTCTAAAGGTAAGATGGTGAATGCTCTTACTTTAGGTCGTCAGTTTGATACAATGCTTGGTGATAATAAGCGTCCTGAAGCGACTGAACATAAAGAAGGCTTCTATCACCTTCATCATATGGAAGGTGATGTTTCTACAACTAAGATGACTTATATTCTAAGAGATCATGACATGGATAATATGCATGATATGATTCATACAATGCAGTTAGCTGCTTCTTATTTAAATCAGGTCAATCATGGTCATTATATTGATATTGACTTTACTTTACAGTATAAGAATATGATTGAAGTTATCAATAAGACACCTGATATTGTATATAAGGTAAAACAGGCCATGATTAATATAGGACTTGAGCCTATTGCATCTCCTATTAGAGGTGGCACTGATGGGGCTAATTTAAGCTTTATGGGACTTCCTTGTCCTAACTTAGGTACTGGTGGATATAACTACCATGGTCCTTATGAATTCTGTAGTATTAATTCTATGAAAAAGGGTGTTAAGTTACTTCTTGAATTGATTAAGGAGGCATAATATATGAAGTGTTTGTTTATTATTAATCCTTCTAGTGGTACACATGCATTCCAGAAATCTATTGATCAGTTTATTGGTCAATTAATTCTTCATACTAATGTGAATACGATTGATACTTACTTTACTAGAGGAAAGAATGATGGATTAGAACGTGCTGCAAGACTGACTAAAAACGAATATGACTTTATTGTGGCAGTAGGTGGGGATGGTACTATTAATGAAATCATAACAGGACTTATTAAGAGTGAATCTAAGATTCCTCTTGCGATACTAGCTGCAGGTACTGTCAATGACTTTGCGACTTACCTTAATCTTCCTAATACACCAGAAGCATTCCGTGATATGATTGCTCGTTTTAAAACAAAGAAGATTGATGCAGGTTATGTAGATGATCATTGTTTTGCGAATGTATTAAGTGGTGGTATGTTTAGTGATATTGGATTTCTTGTCACTAAAGAGGAAAAGAAGAAATTTGGTCCTCTTGCCTACTATATCAATGGATTGAAGATGTTACCTGAACAGTTAGGCTTATCACTTCATCTTAAAATAAAAGCAGATGAAATAGAGTTTGAAGAAGATGCTGCCTTATTCATGATTACAAATAGTTCTCATGTAGGAGGATTTCCAGGAGTAACTCCATATGCTTCTACAAGTGATGGTAAGTTAGATCTTATTATTATTAAAAAAGGGAATGTAGCTGAACTACTTAATGTCTTTATGGATTATAAGCGTAATCTTCATCCTCAAAATCCAATGATTCGTTATGTCCAGGCAAAGGATATCACAATCAGTTGTGATGAGGATATTGTCTATGATATTGATGGTGAAAAGGGACAGAGTTTCCCTGTTCATGTTGAATGTTTAAGACATGCAGTTTCGCTTATTATCCCAGATCAAGATGAAAAGTAAACACAAAGAGGAAAATCAATTGATTTTCCTCCTTTTTAGTTCATGATGTTAAATTGTTTATTTTTTGATAAAGAACTTGATACTTCTATAGATATAGTAAGCAAGTGCGGCACCTGCCATATAATAGAAGAAATCAGTGATATCAAAATAGCCTCTTAATGAAAGTAATTTAGCTACTTCGAAAATAAAGCTAGCACCTAGAATAAATGTGATTAACTGTCCTAATGTACAATCCTTCTTGATCACATAATATAATGCGATTGGCATCACTAAGAATATCTTCACGATAATATTCATCTGTAACGCCTGATAATTCGTATTAGGATCATAGTAGAACGGAACAAGATTAGTCGCATTGGCTATTCTAGAGAAGTAAGGTGTACTATTACTTAGAATAGGTCTTTTCTCTATTATAAATGCGATAAATACAAGTAAGTAGAATACGATAATGCATGATTTAAACGATAGGGTCTTTTTCATAATTTCCTCCTGTTAATATAATCATGAACTATATGACTATCTTTACTACTTATCACTACAACTTTATTATATACTATCCAAAAAGAAAAAAAAGAAAATCTGATAAAAATCAGACTTTCTGTGCATTTTTTCCATCTTCTACTAATTTATTCAATAAAGCTACATACTCTTCAAACTGTGTTCTACCTTCATTAGTCAAATGATAAGTTGTCTGTGGTCTGTTATTTACAAATTCCTTTCTCACTTCCATAAATCCTTCTTGAATAAGCTTTTTAGTATGTGTCGTCATATTCCCGTCTGTACAACCTAGAATCTCTTTCATCTGTTTATAAGTGAGATCTTCAATACTTAAACTGGCAATCATTTGAATTCTTATGTGCGATTCAAATACCTTTGATGTATTATTCATAACGTTTTCCATTAGATTTCCTCCCTAGCATCAATAGAATCAGCATTACCAAGATGCATTAATTCCTAGTTATTTAGTATATTTTTCACCATATATAATAATTATATAATTTATATCAATAAATTTAAAGGTTATGGGCAATAAAAAAATAGAAATCATCAATGATTTCTAATTTTTTAGAAGGTTATACAAATTATAAATCATAATTACTGTTGTTATCACAATCAAAGAAATATTATTATATGTGAATTGTGTAATCACATTTGTGTAAAGATGATTCTGAATAGTGGCAGTATATTGGTCAAAGAGAAGGAATAAACCTACTACAGCATAAACAGCACTGATGAGCTTAGTGACATTATTCTTAGTTGCCATCACAAACATAAGAATAAAACATATCGCAATTAAGATATTTGAGATAATGGAAAAAGAAATGGCAGTAGAATAATTCTGATCCTGCGTAAGTAATGTGAGTGCATGCTGGAACTTCTGTACATATTCTGTTGATGAAGTTTGTATGATATAAAGTGCTATAGGAGTTGCCCCATAGATAATTGATTTCGTCGTATCTTTCATAGTGATTCCCCTTTTATATGTATTTTAATCTATTTTAATGTAAGTTACAAGACTGCCACTCTAAATGTGATTAAATATACTCACATCGAGATAATGTAAGTTCTCACGAACATTACTTACTATGTCATCGTGTATGCTTTTGATTGACCGAAATCATATCTACTCACAAGTTCATGTACACTCCATAGTCGTAAATTCCCGAAATAGCCTTCGGTACATACCTACGCTTGCGTTTGTTTATGCAACTTCGTAAGTTGTAGCATCTCTCAGATTAAGTGCAGCATTGAAATCTCTGTCTTCGATATAACCACAATCACATCTGAAAACTCTATCTGAAAGTTTTAAATCTTTTTTGATGCTTTTACAGCAATGACATGTCTTAGATGATGGGTACCATCTATCTACTATTCGAAGTTCAATTCCGTACTCCTTGCATTTAGCTAGAAGCTTTGTTTTAAATTCATAAAACTTCTGCGAAGCAACTGCCTTTGAAAGATGCTTGTTCTTCATCATTCCTGATACGTTTAGATCTTCAATCGTTATATAAGATGGCTTGGTTTTCACTATCTCTGCGATTGTCTTATTGATGTAATCAGTACGAATATTGTCTATTCTATGATGAAGCTCCTGTATCTTAAGCCTTTGTTTCTGTATATTTCTTTTTTGAGTGGACCCTCCTTTCTTTAGATTTTCATACTTTCGGGAAAGACTTCTCTGTTCTCGAATAAGCTTTTTTTCAAGCTTCTTTAATTTTGCAGATTTATTGATGTTCTTATAAGTTTTTCCATTAGAGACAATTGCAAAGTCCTTTAATCCAAGGTCAATGACAATTCCTTTACTGGAATTATTGGCTGTCCTTTTATCTGGGATTTCTACAAGAACTGAAACATAGTATCTATCAGCCTTTATTGAGACATGACCGCTCTTGATTACGTATCCGTCTTTAGTTGCGGGAATATATCCTTTCTCTTTGATGCGTACCCAGCCAAGTGACGGAATCTTGATTCTGTGTCTTTCGCAACTGCAATCTTTTGGATTATTCCTTACAAAGTACATTTTCACATTAGATTTGCCTTTCTTTTTAAACTTTGGAAAGGCACTCTTGTGATTAAAGAATCTCTTAAATGCGGTCTGTCCGTTATTTACTGCCTGTGTTACCGATTTTGAATAAGCGTCCTTGATCCAGGAATATTCTGGATAGCTCGGAAGATACTCATTGTTCAGCCATACTCTAAGTTGGATGCTGCTCATAAACTTTTTGCCACTTTCATAAAGTTCCTTATTATGAGCAAGATAGAAGTTATAGATAAATCTGCAAGTACCTATTGTTTTCTCTGTTGGATTTATTTCCGTCTTGAAGCTCTTCAGCAATTCCCTCATCCCTTTCTATCAGTTTTTTATACTTACGAAGCCCTTTGCATCCTGCGGGAGAACACATGAAGTATTGAAACAATATCCTGCATGAGTTCTGCATCTGATTTCTAATCTAATTATAGAACAAATGGAAAATCTATGCATCAATTTCATCTTCATGAACGCCGTTTATTAGGCGTTAATAAAATTTGATTTTCACTAACCTGTGGTCTGTGGGTATTCAAATAATTCTTTTACATTATAAAACTATCTTAAAAATGTAACTTGATTTAGTAAATGATGATTATAAGTATAATAATGCCTTTAGTTTTGGTTCGGTTTGCCTTTAAAGTTCCTTTTCTATCTCAACGTTATAACATCTTAACAGATACGCCTAAAAGTTCAGTAAAATCCTTTAATTTATAATTTGTGATATTTGATGTTTTCATTTTAACGCTCTCCTTTGAGGAGATTTGAACACATTTAATCACAATAGTCGATATAATTAGTTACTTATATTTTCCTCCTGTAACTTCTACATTTAAATAAATTTTTTTAAATAGTAATATACGTTTACTCCTTCTTAAATAATTCTTATAATAATTATAGAAAAAAAACATAAACGAAAGCGCAGGTGAATATTATGAATGTTTCTCAATCTCTTTATAGCAGCTTATTTATTAAGCTTCTACCATTATTGATTGTATCATTATTCCTTACATTCTTATTAGTAAAGGCAAAGATGTTTAAGCTATTTTATCTACTAATAGGCGTAGAAATCATTGGTATATTTGTGATGCACTATAGTACGATATCGATGTCTATGATGTTATATGAACAGACAAAAGCCTTTAGTACTCTTTCTAATATGTTCATCATAGTTGGAATGTATCTTCTTATTCCTCTTCTTTCAATCATACTCTATACAATATTAAGAAAAAGAATTTAAGAGCGATTTAGTCAATCGCTCTTTTAAGTTTGAGATACGTAAGTCCTACACATGTAGTCATGATTTCAGATAGTGGTAATGATGCCCAGATTCCTTTCATACCTAATTGTGAAAGAATGATAGATGCAGGTACGATAAGTACTACACCACGTAATAGAATAAGTGTAGAAGCTATTTTAGCGCTTTCTATTGAAGTAAAGTATGTCGTTAAGACAATGTTTACCCCTGCAAAGAATAGGCCAATAAACATTATTTTAAAGCCTTCTATTGCTAGTGTATATAATGTTGGATTGTTTGTCTTATTAAATAGAGAAGTAATCATAGAGGCATTTGTGAAGACTGTTAAGTAAATTGTGAAAGATATTAATAAAGAAATAGTAAGAGTCATTCTTCTTAACATAATAAGATTCTTTGTATCATGAGAACCATATGATTCACTAGTAAGAGGCTGCATACCATTTGCAAGACCATTAAATATCGCAATACATACAAGCCATATATTACATACAACACCATAAGCAGCAACACCTATATTACCTGTAATCTTTAATATAAGTGTATTAAAAAGAAGAACAACTAAACCACTTGATATCTCTATCAACATAGAAGGAAAGCCTAGTTTAATAATTCTTTTAATCATAGAGAACTGAAAACGAAGTTTCGCAAGATGGAATGTATTCTGCTTTTTAATAAAGTGTAAAGAGAGAATACTTAAGCCAATCAAAGGTGCAAGACAAGTCGCAAAAACAGCTCCAAACATACCCATATGACATAAGAATATAAATACATAGTCTAGTACAACATTCATCAGTGAAGCTACAATCATAGCTGTTGTCGCAAGAGCGGGATTGTTATCATTTCTTACTAATGCATTGAGTGCATTATTGAAGATAAAGGCAGGTGTAAATATCATAATAGTTCTTAGATAAATGACTGTATCTTGTAATACGGCATCATTGGCTCCTAGCATTCTTGCAAGAGAAGGACTATATAATACTCCTGTAATCATGAAAAGTACTCCTATTACAAGTCCTAAAAGCACTGTATGATCAAATACCTGATTGATTTCATCGTGCTTGTGATCTATTTTCAGGATAGATAATCTAATACCAGATCCTATTCCTAACATGAGCCCTATCCCATAAATAAAATTAAATACAGGTATCGCAAGATTCAATGCAGTGAGTCCTTTATCCCCTATTCCCTGGGCAATAAAGAATGTATCAGCAAGTATATAAAACGATATAGCCATTTCTCCCAATATGCTTAAACATATATATTTAATAAATCTTTGTTTCATAGTTTTCCCCCTTTATAAAAAAAAGAAATAGTGAACTCACTATTTCAATTCTTTTGCGAGACCTCCTAGAGATGTTTCTTTATAAGCAACATTCAAGTCTTTGCCTGTTTCTTTCATAACTCTTACAACTGTATCGAAAGGTACTTTATTCTTACGTACATAACCTAACTGCCCTGCAAGCATAGCCGCATCATAAGCACGTAATGCAGCCAAAGCATTTCTTTCAATACAAGGAATCTGTACATAACCACCTACTGGGTCACATGTTAATCCCAAGTTATGTTCCAATCCCATTTCTGCTGCATAATCAACAAGACTATTATTTAACTCATTGATCCAGGCCATAGAGGCACTTGCCATCGCACAAGCTGTTCCTACTTCTGCCTGACATCCTCCATCTGCACCAGCAATAGTCGCATTATATTTAACTGTATTACCATATAATCCTCCAATCGCAAGTGCTTTGACTAAGTCTCTCTTTTTTAAGCCCATTTGATGATATGCATAATAGAGAATAGCTGGTAGTACACCACTTGCACCACATGTTGGTGCAGTAACAATCATATGACCATCTGCATTCTCTTCAGAAACTGCATAAGCATAGCTGGCAATAAATAAACGTTCCTGAGCCATTTCATGATGTGTATTTAAAGCCTGTTGATACATAGAACCAGCTACTCTTTTTAATTGTAGACTGCCCTGTAAGATTCCCTGTGTATGTAACCCATTTTCTACACAGGTAAACATTGCTTCAAGAACTTCAAATAAATATTCTTTAAAGTTTTCATCTTCAAAACGTAAGACATAATCATAAAGTGATAATCCTTCATTTTCACAATAATCAATGACTTCACGCATTGTATGATGAGGATAGATTTCTACCTTATCCTCTTCTAAGTCTCCCTTAAAGTAAATTTCTCCTCCACCAATAGAATAAGCTTCAATAGGTTTTAATGCCTCTCCACCACAATATACTGTGACTAACATCCCATTAGGATGGTAAGGTAATTCACCGCTCTTAAAAGAGAAATCACATGGTACAGGCGCAAATGTCTTCTGCATGATTTTATCTGTTAAATGTCCTTTACCAGTTAAAGATAAAGAACCATACAGATCAACATGTACCTTTTCCATATCTGGATAAAGTGATTTGATTCTTTCAGCGATTTTCATTGGTCCATAAGTATGAGATGAGGAAGGACCAATTCCTATCTTATAAAGTTCTCTAAGTGATTGCATGTATTATCCTCCTTTAAAAAAAGCAGGCTATGCCTGCTTTTATTTATTCTTTAATGCCTGTTTAGCAAGTGCTAATCCACCACATAATCCTGCATTATCAGCAAGTCCTGGATAAACAATATAATCCTTGATCTTATCTGTTGTAATTTCTTCTTTTGCAACATAGCCGTTCAACATTTCCTGAACGTATTTATGAATCATTGGGAATAACTGTTTCTGGTGCATAACACCTCCACCTAAAATAATCTTCTTAGGTGAGATTGTAAGAATATAAATACATAAAGCCTGAGCAATATAATAAGCTTCTAAATCCCATGCTGGATGATCAACAGGTAATTCTTTAGCACTCTTACCCCAGCGTTCTTCAATAGCTGGTCCAGCTGCTAAACCTTCAAAACATGTTCCATGATATGGACATTTACCCTTATAAGTATCTTCTGGGCGAGTAATCAATTTCATATGACCCATTTCAGGATGTAGTAAACCATGTACAAGATTACCTTCTACAACAGCACCTCCACCTACACCTGTACCAATAGTCAAGTATAAAGCGCTATTTAATCCTTTAGCAGCACCAAATTCTACTTCACCTAAGCATGCACTGTTTACATCAGTATCAAATCCTACAGGAACACCTGGGAATGCTTCTTCTAAATCCTTTACGACATTATGATTAGACCATCCTGGTTTAGGAGTAGTAGTGACACTTCCATAAGTAGGACTTGTCTTATCTGGATCAATTGGGCCAAATGATCCAAAGCCAATAGCTTCTACACCCTTATCCTTGAAGAATTCAATTGTTTTCTTCATTGTTTCTTCTGGTGTTGTAGTTGGGAAAGATTCTCTTTCAAAAATGTTACCATTCTCATCACCAACACCAACGACGAACTTTGTTCCTCCACCTTCAATAGTACCTAATTTCATTATCCTTTACCTCCATAATAGTAATCACTCATATTTTAAATTATTTACTACTAAAAGTAAACGAGCTTTTTTAAAGGCATAATATTTTTAAGCTACCATTTTATCATTTTTATAATATGCATATTGATCAAGTGAATAACCATACTCCTGCATAACCTTGGTCATGATTGTTCCTTCAATCATCGCACGTTTAGCAGTGATTACTTTATAGTTTTCTTCCTCATTATGAGTATGAATAATATCCATTAATTGATTATGTATCTCATAATAAAGGCTGCATAAAGTATCTAAACTCTGATTCTGTAAGAAAACAATGTAATTTTCATCAAAAAGCAATTCATCCATGAAAAATGCCTCCTTCTAGGAGACATTATATCATACTTATTTATATTTATCTGTATGTAGAATCTTATTTGCGTTTTCTACACGTTCATTTGTAGGTGGATCAATTCCTTCTAGTTGATATTCTAAGTTAAGTTCCTTCCACTTATATACACCAAGAGTATGATAAGGAAGAACTTCTACCTTTTTCACATTACTTAAAGTATCAATATAATCAGCTAAAGCATGAAGATCTTCATCATAATCACTTCTTTCAGGAACAAGTACATGTCTAATCCAGATAGGCTTATTGATATCATTCAAATATTGAATCATATCAAGAACACGCTTGTTTGAAGCACCTGTTAATACCTGATGTCTTTCGTCATTAATTTCTTTAATGTCAACCATCAATAAATCAGTATATTTCATTAATTCCTCAAACTTAGAGAAGAAAGGTTCTTCTCTTGTAAAACATGCACCACTTGTATCAATACATGTATTGATTCCTGCAGCTTTAGCAAGTTTAAAGAATTCTAATAAGAAATCAATCTGTACAAGTGGTTCACCACCAGATACAGTAATTCCACCATCTTTACCCCAATAAGGTTCAAAACGTAAGGCACGGTCTAATGCCTGCTGTGGTGTCCATTCTTCAAACTTCTGACTTGCCCATGTATCTGGGTTATGACAGAACTGACATCTAAAAGGACATCCATGTAGAAATAAGATAAAACGTACACCTGGTCCATCTACAAGACCAAATGTTTCAACGGAATGTACACGTGCATTCATTACATTCTCCTCCTCTATAAAAAACAGTCTCATAAGAGACTGTTTTAATTATTACATATGATCGTGACAAGTTCTAGCAATTACGTCCAACTGCTGTTCTCTAGTTAAGTCAATGAACTTAACTGCATAACCAGATACACGGATTGTGAAGTTTGCATATTCTGGTTTTTCTGGATGTTCCATTGCATCGATTAACTTTTCTTTACCGAATACGTTAACGTTTAAGTGATGAGCACCCTGTCTGAAGTAACCATCCATAACTGTTACTAACTTATCAGCTCTTTCAGCTTCGTCATGACCTAAAGCACTTGGAGCAATTGTCTGAGTATTTGAGATACCATCTAATGCCCATTCGTAAGGTAACTTAGCAACTGAGTTTAATGAAGCAAGTAAACCGTTCTTTTCTGCACCATATGATGGGTTAGCACCTGGAGATAATGGTTCACCAGCTTTACGTCCATCAGGTAATGAACCTGTAGCCTTACCATAAACTACGTTAGAAGTGATTGTTAAGATTGAAGTAGTTGGTTCAGAATTTCTATATGTATGATGCTGTTTGATCTTTTCTAAGAATGTATGTAATAACCAAACTGCGATGTTGTCAGCTCTGTCATCATCGTTACCATAACGAGGGAAGTCACCTTCAACTTCGTAATCAACTACGATACCATCTTCATCTCTGATAGTCTTAACCTTAGCATATTTAATTGCGCTTAATGAGTCTACTACATGTGAGAAACCAGCAATACCAGTAGCGAATGTTCTACGAACATCAGTATCGATTAATGCCATTTCTGCAGCTTCATAGTAGTATTTATCATGCATGTACTGGATTAAGTTTAATGTATTTACATATAAGTCTGCTAACCAGCCCATCATGTTTTCATATTTCTTGATAACTTCATCATAATCAAGATATTCAGAAGTAATTCCTCTATATTCAGGACCTACCTGCTGTTTAGTCTTTTCATCGACACCACCATTGATAGCGTAAGTTAAGCACTTAGCTAAGTTAGCTCTTGCACCGAAGAACTGCATTTCTTTACCAGTCTGAGTAGCTGATACACAGCAGCAGATTGAATAGTCATCGCCCCATACAGGTCTCATAACGTCATCGTTTTCATACTGAATTGATGAAGTATCGATAGAGATCTTAGCAGCATACTTCTTGAAGTTTTCTGGTAATGCTTCTGTATATAGAACTGTTAAGTTTGGTTCTGGAGAAGGACCCATATCTTCTAATGTATGTAAGAAACGGTAGTCATTCTTTGTAACCATTGAACGTCCGTCAGTACCTAAACCTGCAACTTCAAGAGTAGCCCATACTGGGTCACCAGAGAATAATGCGTTGTATGATGGGATACGTGCGAACTTAACCATACGGAATTTCATAACGATATGGTCAACTAATTCCTGAGCTTCGCTTTCAGTTAATGTGCCGTTAGCTAAATCTCTTTCAATATAGATATCAAGGAATGTAGAGATACGTCCAACTGACATAGCTGCACCATTCTGAGTCTTGATAGCTGCTAAATAACCAAAGTATAACCACTGGAATGCTTCACGAGCGTTAGTAGCTGGTTTAGAAATATCATAACCATAAGCTTCAGCCATCTTCTTCATATTGTTAAGAGCTCTTACCTGTTCAGCAATTTCTTCTCTCTTTCTGATGATGTCTTCAGTCATAGATCCGCTACCGCAGTTAGCAAAGTCTTCTTTCTTCCATTCGATTAATGCATCGATACCGTATAAAGCAACTCTTCTGTAGTCACCAACAATACGTCCACGACCATAAGTATCTGGAAGACCAGTGATGATCTTATTATGACGTGCTTTCATAATTTCAGGAGTGTAAACATCAAATACACCCTGGTTATGAGTCTTATGATATTCAGTAAAGATCTTATGTAATTCTGGGTTTGGTGTATAACCATAAGTTTCGCAAGCCTGTTCAGCCATACGGATACCACCATAAGGCATGAATGCTCTCTTTAAAGGCTTATCTGTCTGTAAACCAACAACAGTTTCTAAGTCCTTCATGCTTTCATCAATATAACCAGGTCCATAAGCAGTTAAACCAGAAACTACTTCAGTTTCCATATCAAGAACTCCGCCTTTAGCTCTTTCTTCTGCCTGAAGTTCCTGTAATCTGCCCCATAATTTATTAGTTGCTTCTGTAGGTTCAGCTAAGAATGATTCATCGCCATCATATGGTTTGTAGTTATTCTGAATGAAGTCTCTAGTATTTACTTCTTCTTTCCATAAACGGCCTTTGAATCCAGCCCACGCATCAGCAAAACGATTTGTATCCATTGTAACAATTCCTCCTTAAAGTATAAAAAACTACTGAATTTTGTTACTCATCCTTTTCAGCGATTTCAATATACCATTATTCAAAATGTTTGTCTATGGATTTGCTTACATTTTTGTATGCGTTTTCTGTAAACGTATAACATTTTTTACCTTGTGATAAAGATTTTTCTCATAAGTTTGTTTTATTTTTCTAAATTAGTAATAATATATTTGTTGTTTTAGGAATAATGCGCTTACATTAGTAACTTTTTTCCTATCTAAAAATATTTTTTAATTATTTTTTCACCAAAAAAGGAAATGCATCATGCATTTCCTAGACTATTTTTCAGGTATGATTTCAAGCCAGTATCCATCTGGATCCTGGATAAAATAGATGCCCATTGAAGGATTTTCAAAACAGATACATCCCATCTTTTCATGTAATGCATGTGCTCCTTCATAATCATCTACATGAAAAGCTAAATGGAATTCTTCTTCACCAATATCATAAGCCTGTGGATGATCTTTAAGCCATGTGAGTTCTAATTCAAATGGAGTTGTTTCATTACCAACATATACAATAATGAAGTTTCCATCTTCACTCACCTTACGTCTTCTTTCAGTTAAGCCTAATGCTTCTTCATAGAATTTAAGAGAAGCATCTAGATCCTTAACGTTATAGTTTTCATGTACCATCTTAAATTTCATAACAATACCTCTTATTTAATTTTTTCTAACACAGTTTCACAGATAATACTTGATGCTTTACCAAAGATCATAGTAAGTGTTAAATGACCTGCCACAATACCACTAGCCCCTAGTGTTTTAATTGTTTCAATATCAAGATCCTTATCCTGCTTTAAAGTCGCCTTTAATTTAGAAGGTGATGCTTCTAAAGCAGTAATGTTGTCTTTACCACCTAATGCTTTAATTAATAGATCTGCATCAATCGGACACTGTTCTTTACTTGTTTTCTTTTTACGAGTCATCATCACAACAATCACAAGTACAACTACGATTGCTGCAATAATCCCAATCATCATATTTTTAGACACTTTACGCACACTGCCACTCAAAATGTGATTGAATATCTCACATCGAGATAATGTAAGTTCTCACGAACATTACTTACTATTTCATCGTGTATGCTTTGGATTGACCGAAATCATATCTACTCACAAGTTCTTGTACACTTCATAGTCGTAAATTTCCGAAATAGCCTTCGGTATATACATACATTTGCGTTTGTCTTCATCATTCCTAATACATTTAAATCTTCAATCGTTATATAAGATGGCTTGGTTTTTACTATCTTTGTGATTGATTCTATGATGAAGTTCCTTACCCCAAACCTTTGTTTTTTGAGTGGACTCTCCTTTCTTTAGATTTTCATACTTTCGAGAAAGAGTTCTCTGTTCTCGAATAAGCTGTTTTTCAAGCTTCTTTAATTTTGCATGTTTGTTGATGTTCTTATAAGTCGTACCATTAGAGACAACGTTAAAATCTTTTGGCTTATAATTGTGATACTTAGTGTATTCATTTTAGCACTCTCTCGAGCATATTTAAACACATTCAAACACAATAGTTAATATATTCAGTTACTTATAGTTACCTCCTTTTTATTGAAGTATCTTTAAAATATAGTATACTATAAGAATGAAAAAAGTAAAAAGAAAAAAAGGAGGGCACGCATGGAAAACCTTGAAGAAACACTCAAGAAATATCCTCTTATTGCCTTAATTATATTGCTTGGTGCCATCAGTTGTTTTGCGGTTGCAAGTGCTGCACCAATTATGACCAACATTGCGAATCCTTATACACTATGGTTGAAGCAAGGGCTTTATTATGTTATAGGTGGCATTCTAGGCTATATTGTCTATAAAATAGGTCAGGATACCCTATATACTCATATTAAAACACTCTATATGATTTTTATTGTATTACTTATCGGACTTGCAATAGACCATTTTGTCTATACAAAAGTATTGCATATCCACATAGTACCTCTAGCAACCTGGGTAAATGGTGCGACTTCATGGTATACTATCCCAGGATTCAGTTTTCAGCCTTCTGAATTCATGAAAATCATCATGGTTATGTATCTTGCGAAAATCACACAAGAATATAACGATCGTGTCTTAGTTAAGACAACGGACAGTGAAATACAGTATATCATTCAAGTCATGAAGATTTCTTTACCACCAGCTATTCTTATTTATTTACAGAATGACTCAGGGGTTATGATGATTATTATGGCAGCTGTTTTCTTTGTATTATTATCAAGTGGTATGAATGGAAACTGGTTCCTATTTATTTTAGTGATTGCAGTAGTAGGTGTACTTGGAATGGCTTATTTATTCATCTACCAGAACGGAGTCTTTACATCTATCATCTCAGGGCATAAACTAGACCGTATTTATGGCTGGTTAGATCCTGAAGGAACAACTGGTAACCAAGGGTTACAGTCATGGTATGCTCAGTTATCTTATGGGACTGCAGGATGGTTTGGACATGGCTTTAGAGCTGTTGTCAAGGTCTTCCCTGAAGGACAGACAGACTTTATCTTCTCAGTTATTGCGACTGATTTTGGTTATGTAGGTGCACTCATCACTTTACTTGCAATTGCAGCATTTGATATCACTATCTTAAATATTGGCTTAAAGAGTGATAATATTCGTGATAAGACATTTATCATGGGGACATTTGGATGTCTCATCTTCCAGCAGTCATGGAATATTGGAATGATTCTTGGATTACTTCCTATTACTGGTATTACTTTACCAATGCTGTCTTATGGAGGATCTTCATTGCTTTCATATATGTTCGCAATGGGTGTTATTATTGATATTGATTTTCAGAATAAGCTTCGTGATGTAAAACACAAACAATACTAAAAACGACATGCCTCTCATGAGGTATGCCGTTTTTTTCACAATCCTTCTTTTTCTAAAAGTTCCAAAAATTCTTCTTCTGAATATGCTTTTCTTTTTCCTTCTTTAATGAGATTTGCTTTTCTTATCGCATCATTTTCAAATTCATGCATATCTAATTGTTCCATAACTATCCCTTAATATCTTTAAGTAAAGCTACATGTTCACCATAAATATGTCCTGTTTCAGGTACATAGATAATAAGTGCTTCTTTTTCATTCTTATAAATAGAACGGCTCTTTTCTACAAAAGCAAATAAGAGATTATCCCCCTTAGTCGTCTTAAGCTGTACTCTCTCATTATACTTCACTGGTGTAACCACATATTCACAAGGTACTGTAGGTACCTCTTTTAAGTTCACCATCTGTTTATAATAACTATAAACCATAAAGAATAAGCCAGCAGTAATAGCTACCCCAAGGGCATAGATTACTTTAGATTGAGTTGGAACAAGAAAAGCAGCCACTAATGTGATAATCACAACTACAGGAATAATTCTAGAGAACTTCTTGTAGTGCTTTCCATATTCATTACATTTATAAGTCATATATTTTTCTGACTGCTTAAGATTTAATTTTTTTAATTCGTACATCGTTGAACACCTTCTTTAAAGTCATACATTGTTGTGTGATAGGATGTTTAAAGGCTATTTCTACACTATCTAGATAAAACCCTTCTCCTTCACCATAAAGTGGATCTCCTACTAATGGACATCCTAAATAAGCCATATGAACACGTATCTGATGCGTACGTCCTGTTTCTAGCTTACATTCTACTAAAGAATAGTCTTTAGTTGTTTTAATAGTACGGTAATGGGTGATTGCTTCTTTACCGCCTTCTTTTACTTCTCTTTTAGTCCCATGACCTTCTGCATGGTCAATAGGCGCATTGACAGTTCCTTGTCCTGGATTACCTTTTACAAGTGCATGATATACACGTTTCACCTGTTTGATATCATGAGAAAAAGCATCATGAACATAACGGCTTTTCGCAATCATCATGAGTCCTGATGTTTCTTTATCAAGTCTATTTACTAAGTGAATTGCACTTTCAATATGATTTGCTTGATAATAATACATAATCGCATTCCCTAATGATTCTGTTAAGTACTTCTTAACAGGGATACAGGCAAGATTAGGCTGCTTATCAATAATCATCAAATAATCATCTTCATATACAACTTTTAAGGGAATATCAACAGGAATCACATGACTTGTTTCTTTAGGAAAAACAATAGCCACACTATCCCCTGTTACTGTCTTATAACACAAATACTGCTTTTCTCCATTCACTAATATCTCTCCATGATTTCTAGAATCTTTGACTAATTTCTTAGAAATACCATGTAAATAGAAAAATTTATCTAAACGCATATCTTTGTGCTGTTCATCTATTTCAAACTGCAAGATCATAGATATGATTTCCTCAATCTCTTCACAAATGATACATGACGATAATCACAGAAATGAGCCACGCGTTTAGATAAACGTGCTTCTATGACATCATGATCCTTTAATTCATAAATATCTGTATCAATACCTAAAACCGCATTCTCGCTAAAATCTGTCTCAAAGCGCACTACATCCTCATCTCCTAAAATAAGAGGACTGCCTAAAGAACGATAAGCATTATGATGAATACCAGCTATTTCCGTCACCTGCATCAGTCTTAAGCTAGGATTAATCACTGCCCCACCTAATGATTTATTTAATGCAGTAGAACCTGAAGGAGTACTGACACAAAGTCCGTTTCCTCTAAATGTTTCCATATGTTCATCGTTTACATACATATCTATAACCTGTGAACGATAACTATTCTCTATACGCATTTCATTTAAAGCATGAAAGATTTCTCCATTATAAGAAATACGCAAGAGATGTCGATCAAAGATTTCAGGTTCTTTTGTAAGGATATCTTTTACAAGCTGCTTATATTCATCCTTTAAATAGTCTGTAAAGAACCCAAGTGTTCCTGTATGGATTCCTACAAATGAAACATCATTTAAAACATGCTCATAACGATGAATAGAATAAATCATAGTGCCATCTCCACCTACAGAAATCACTATATCTGGATGTTCTTCATCATAAATCAGTTCTTTGAGTTCATCTTTAATCAAAGCTGCAAGATGACGGGATACATCATCTTTTTTTGACACAATTGCATATCTTTTCATTTTTTATCACCGCTATTATTATACTTTCTATTACCTTTTTGCGCAATATGACTTGTATTGACGGGTTCAACTCTCAAGTATATAATTTGAGAAAATGAGGAGATATTATGAAAAAAAATCTTGAAATAGAATATAAGATGTTATTAAGTGAAGCTCTATTCAATCAATTGATGAATGACTTCAAAGGGCATACTTATAGTCAGACAAACTATTATCTTACAAGTATTGAATTAAGTGCTTTACGCTATAGTCTTCGTATAAGAGAAAAAGAAGGTTATTATGAGATGACTTTAAAGATTCCTGAAAAGAATGGTCGTCTAGAACATAATCTAGAAATTACTAAAGAAGATTTAGAAATGATTCAAAAGGGTGAAATACCTGATAATGAGATTACTCGTTTATTAAGTAATAAGGGATTTAATTTAAGTCTTATTAAACAGGCTTATTCTTTGACTACTATTAGAAGAGATGTCCCTTTTGATTCAGGTATGTTATCTCTTGATGAAAATCATTATAACGGAATCACTGATTATGAATTAGAATTTGAAGTGAATGACGAAGAAAAAGGACTTAAACAATTTGAAGAATTATGTCAAACATATCATCTACAGTATAAAGAAAACTGTGCAAGTAAGATTGCGAGAGTTCTAAGCGCATTAAAAGCAGGCCTATAAGCCTGCTTTATTATTACGATGATAGTCTTCCACAAGTGTAGATGCGCTGAATTGTGGACAGTTGTCAAACTTCTGACATTCTGCCAGCTTTCTTAATTCTCTTGGAATAAATGCGCGAATTTCTTCTGCATTATAACCTACCTGGAAACGTCTTTCATCAATCATAATAGGACGTTTTAAAATAGATGGATTCTTCTGAATAAAATGAATTAATTCATTGGTAGACATATCTTCAATGTCTACTTTATTCTCTTTGATGATCTTAGAACGTTTAGAAATGATATCATCCGTACCATTCTCGCTACGTTCTAATAGTTCACGTAGTTCATCTTCTCTTAATATTGTAGAAAAGATATTCTTTTCTACATAAGGAATATCATGTTCTTTGAGCCATGCTTTGACTTTTCTGCATGATGCACAACTTGGTGCGGTGTAGATTCTAATCATGATTTCACCTCTTTCTTTTGTTTATTATACATCATTTTCGTAGGTTGTGTATGTTTATTGGTTGCATTCACATAATTTTGTATTATAATGGAAGAGGCAATGAACAGAAATAAGTAGTTTTTTATACTATGGATAGAGAGCTCATGGATGGTGGAAATGAGTCATAGATACTAAATGAATTGGGTTCTGGGAGCTTTTCTAGCATGAGTTAGAAACGTCTGCTGTCGTTACCAGCACAAATACACATTGGTGGCACGTCCTTTGGACGTGCCTTTTTTATTTAGGAGGATGTAATTATGAAAAGAATGCTAAGTGGTATTAAACCTACAGGACGTGTTACTTTAGGTAACTACATTGGCGCTATTAAGCCATTTGTACAGTTCCAGAATGAATATGAAATGATTATCTTTGTCGCTAATCTTCATTCAATGACTATTTACCAGGAACCTAAGGATTTAAGAAAGAATACAAAAGATTTAATCGCATTATATATTGCAGCTGGATTAGATCCTGAACAGGTAACTTTATTCCTACAGAGTGATGTCTTAGAACATGCTCAGCTTGGATGGTATTTAGGATGCATGGTCTCTATGGGTGAATTATCACGTATGACTCAATATAAATCAAAGAAACTTGAAGCAGAAGAAAAAGGCGGACATATTGGTGCTGGTATCTTCAACTACCCTTCTTTAATGAATGCGGACATCTTAATGTATGATCCAGATTATGTACCTGTAGGAGAAGACCAAAAACAGCATGTAGAACTTGCTAGAAATGTAGCAGAACGTTTTAATAGCCGTTATAGTGATACTTTCAAGCTTCCTGAACCTATCATTCCTAAAGTAGGTGGACGTATTATGGACTTACAGGATCCTACTAAAAAGATGAGTAAATCATCACCTAATGGTAAAGGATGTATTTATGTATTAGATCCAATTAATGTATCTAAGAAGAAGATCTTATCTGCAGTGACTGATAGTGATTCACATGTGAAGTTTGACCCAGAAAATAAGCCTGGTATTTCTAACCTACTTGAAATCTATTCTATTATTTCAGGTAAAACTATTGAAGAACTTGAAACAATGTATGAAGGTAAGGGTTATGGAGATTTCAAGAAGGATCTTGCAGAAGTTGTCGGAGATGAACTTCAGAGAATTCAGGATCGTTATAATGAAATCCTAGACGGTGATTATCTTGATAAGATTCTTGAAGCAGGAGCAGAAAAAGCAAGAAGAATCGCAAGAAAGAAACTTGCAAAGGTTGAAAGAAAGATTGGTATTACAATTAAGAAAAAATAAAACAATGGCTCGCGCCATTGTTTTTTATTTAATGATGAAGAAATATGCAAGTACTAATAGTCCTAATACAATTCTATACCATCCAAATACCTTGAAGTCATGCTTCTTGATATAGCTCATTAAGAACTTGATGATTAAAATTGATGATACAAATGCGACTAGCATACCAAGTCCTAATACTGCAAGCTGTGAAGCTGTAAATGCAAGACCAAACTTAACTAGTTTTAATAAGCTTGCGCCAAACATAACAGGAATAGCTAAGAAGAATGTGAATTCTGCAGCAACTGTACGACTAACACCTAACATTAATCCACCAAGGATTGTCGCACCAGAACGAGATGTACCTGGGAAAATAGCTGCAATTAACTGGAACATACCAATTAAGAAAGCAGTTTTACCATTGATAGCTTTTAAAGAGTTAATCTTAGGTCTTAATGATGCATTTCTATTTTCAATTACGATAAATCCAATACCAAAGATAATTAATGCTAGAGCGACACATGGTGGATTATAGAATAATGCTTCAAATACATCATCAAATAATAATCCTACTACTGCAGCTGGGATACATGCAAAGATGATCTTAAGCCATAAGTCAAAGATATCTCTATCTACATATTTAAAGAAACCTTTTACCATTGGATTTGTATTCTTCTTAAATGGCCAGATCTGATTCCAATAGATAACTACTACTGCAAGAATAGCACCTAACTGAATTACAACCTGGAACATAGAATAGAAATCTTTAGAAACATCTAATTTCACAAATTCATTTAATAAAATCATATGTCCAGTACTACTGATAGGTAACCACTCAGTGATACCTTCTACAATACCAAACAAAATAGTTTTTAAATAGAGTAACATATTAATCTCCTTTTTTATTGTCTTTTTGATTATGGCACAATTCTCATTATTTTCAAGGTTTTAAGCATAAAAAAAAGACTTTCTCGGATGAGAAAGCCTATTTTACTGCAACGACTTCAACTTCTAGCAAAGCACCTTTAGGAAGTTTAGCAACTTCTACAGCACTTCTTGCTGGATAAGGTTCTTCAAAGTATTCAGCATAGATACCATTCATAGTTGCAAAATCATTAATATTATCTAAGAATACAGTTGTTTTCACAACATTCTTGAATGTAAGATTCTGACTTTCAAGTAAACCTTTTACATTATCTAATGCACGTCTAGTCTGTGCTTCGATACCTTCTGGCATCACGCCTGTTTCAGGATCTAATGGAATCTGTCCTGAGAAGAAGATCATATTGCCAATATCAATTCCCTGGCTATATGGTCCAATAGCACCTGGTGCTTTGTCTGTTTTTACTACTTTAGTCATTTGTACATCCTCCTAATGCCCTCATTATAACATTCTTATACACTAAAGTGAAACATAAGATATTGTCATAAAGGGTAGAATTTGCTACAATATTTAAGCGGAGGCATACAAGAATTATGAAAGATTTTATCAAGAAATTTGCACGTGAAATCAGTGTTTTTGGATTAGTACTTGTTGTATTCCTTGGATTATTTATTTATCGTCAGGCAACATATGCAACATATACAACTTTATCAAACACTAAGTTTGAACAGAAGATTGAAAACAAGGATAGTTTCATTCTTGTTGCAGGTAATAGTTCTGATAATACTATGAAGTCTTTCCAGGAAGTAATGACTACTTACCAGACAAAGAATAGAAAAAATAAAATTTATTATGTTGATACAAAAGGAAAGTCTTCTAATTACCTTACCAAGAAATTAAATGTCAATGTCTCTACACCTTGTACATTTATTATTAAAAAAGGTAAAGTGACTGCAAAATATCCAGGTGCTCTACAGTACTACTATTTCAAAGATTTTATAAATGCAAACCTATAAAAGAGATTGCCCGAAAGGCAATCTTTTTACTTGTAAAGTTTTTTATTAATATATATATGAAGTTTATATTTTGTATAATCTCCATAATTAATGGAGGTATGGATATGAAATATGCTTATATTAGAGTTTCTACTAAAGACCAGAATATTGATAGACAGGTAGAAGCAATGAAAGAGGCTGGTATTGATAAGAGTAAGATGTTTATTGATAAGCAGTCAGGTAAAGATTTTGAACGTAAGAATTATAAGAAGATGTTAAGAAAGCTGAAGGCAGGTGATGAAGTGTATATTAAGTCTATTGACCGACTTGGTAGAAATTATGATGAGATTATTGAACAATGGAGAATACTGACAAAAGATAAGGATGTAGATGTGAGTGTATTAGATTTTCCACTTCTTGATACAAAAAATAAGATCAATGGCTTAACAGGAAAGTTTATTGCAGATCTTGTATTACAGATACTGTCCTATGTTGCCCAGATAGAAAGAGAAAATATTAGACAAAGACAAGCTGAAGGTATTAGAATCGCAAAAGAAAAAGGTGTGAAGTTTGGTAGACCAGTCATGGATATTCCAGAAAATTTTGATTCTATTTATCAGCTTTGGGAGAATAATTTAATTAGTTTAAGAGAAGCAGGAAGAATGCTGGAAATAAGTCATACGACATTCCAGAGACTTGCAAAAAGATATAATAATAAAGATGTCAGCCGTTAAGCTGACATCTTTTTACTTCTTGAATTCTATTTCATTAAGTGGTACATCATTTTTTAACTTATGGTTACAATTAGGACATCTCTGTTCTACACCAGTCACAAAACTTCTAGACTTTGTAAAAATATCAACATGACCACATGAGTCACAACGACATCTTTTCATTAAAGTAAAATTATAAGCCATAAGTAAGATATAAAGCACAACAGTCCCAATAGTTCCAGGTAAACCCCATGACATAAAGAAGCTGACTAATATACCAATAATTAATAAGAAGTTAGAACCGATTTCTATTCTTCTAATTGTTTTCGCATATTGATTTCTACTTTTCATATATTCTCTCCACTCTTGGTGAAATGAGACAGATGATTTCATAAGGGATTGTATTGATTTCTTTAGCCATTTTCGCAAGTGAGATATGTTCTCCAAAGATTTCCACATCATCCCCAGGTTTTACATTTTCATCTACCTTCACCATGCACTGATCCATACATACTCTTCCTACTACAGGATAGTAATGACCATTAATATAGACTTCTCTACCCTGATTAGCACGTGTAAATCCATCTGCATAACCAATTGGTAAAGTCGCAATATATTGGTCCTCATCAGCTGTATAAGTCATACCATAACCAATCTTTTCACCTTTAGGTACAACTTTAACCATAGCAACTTTTGTATAAAGACTCATAGCTTGTTTTAAATCACTATTTTCTTCACCACGTGGATCTACACCATACATCGCAATACCAATACGTGTCAAATTACCATAGTCTGAATGATGGAACATCATAGCAGCTGAGTTATCACAATGAATATATTTAAAACGGTTATTACCTACAATAGATTTAAATAAAGCCAATTGTTTTTCATATTCATCATCTTGAGAGAAATCATCTGCTGTCGCAAAATGAGTAAAGATTCCTTCTACATCAATTTTAGAAGAATCAATCATTTCCATAGCCTTTTCAAATTCTTTTTCTGTCTTAAAACCAATTCTGTTCATTCCTGAATCAATGCTTAAATGAACCTTAACAGGAGCATCATAGTGATGCATCTCATTAATCTTATTTAAGTAATCAAAAGAGAATAATGCAAGGCTGATATTCTTCTTAATCGCAATATCTAAGTCTTCTAGTGGTATTGCACCTAATACTAGAATATCCTGCTTTACACCTAAGTCTCTTAAGTCTACAGCTTCTTTTAAAGTAGCTACTGCAAACATCTGAATAATAGATTCATCCTTTAAAACAGAAGCAACTTCCTTATAGCCATGTCCATACGCATTTGCTTTAATGATAGCCACCATAGGCTTTTTAGTTTTTTTATATAATGTTTCTACATTTTCTTTAATATAATCTAAACGTACTTTTGCATACGTATCACGATAACGTGTCATTTTATATTCCTCTTTTCCTCAAGTAAAAAGTATAAACTAGAGATTTATACTTTTCAAGAACTGTTTGAAAAAGCAGCACTCACGTGCTGCTTAAAAGTCTGATAAGTGACCATCTTTTCTATCGACACGATAACGGTAACGGCATAATTCCAGCATTGGAAGATCAGAATTAGAATCAGAATAACCATAAGAATGATCATAATCTATTTCTAAATCATGTTCCTTCATATACTGATTAATTCTAGTCACCTTTGCTTTACCTTTACAGTTCTCACCAATAATACGAGATGTATAATGTCCATCCTTTATTTGTGTCTTTGTACCCATTAACTCATCACAAGGAAGTGTATTAAAGCGCATATAAGCTTCAGCACTGGCAGTGACAAGGAATACTAAACATCCTTCTTCCTGTCTCTTCTTCATCTCTTCAACCATATGAGGGTAATAAGTAGGTACGATATCCTTTTCATAACAGTCTTTGATTTCTTCTTCAGTGAGTAAATCTAAAGGGAAATGAACCCATGATTTCATTGATTCCATAGAACAGATATGTAATACATAACCAATTCCATATGGAATAAGTGGAAGAAAACGGAATACTGATAAAGGATACTTCTTTAAAGTATAAGACAATAGCTTCCTAATAGAATCACCATGAGCTATTGTATAATCAAAATCAAAAAATGCACACTTCTGTTTCATCAAGCAATCTCCAATGCGACTTCCATCATTGCAGTAAATGTCTTTTCTCTTTCTTGGGCAGTAGTTTCTGGTTCATCATTGACTAAAGAATCAGAGATTGTAAGTAGCGTTAAAGCATTCTTACCTAAATAAGCAGCTGTTGCAAATAATGCATAAGATTCCATTTCTACTGCTAGCACACCCATTCTAGACCATTTTTCTACAGAAGTGGTATCTGCATGATAGAAAATATCAGATGCTAATACATTACCTACATGGTAGTTGATCTTCTTGTCTTTTGCGAGTGTAACAGCTTTTTCTAATAATGAATAAGAAGAAATAGCTGAGAAAGTACCTGGTAATTCATATTGATGGGCAAAGTTAGAGTCTGTACATGAACCCTGAGCAATAATCACATCTCTAATATGTACATTCTTCTGCATAGAACCTGCACTACCGATACGAATGATGTTTTCTACGTCATATTGTGTGAATAATTCATAAGAATAGATACCAATAGAAGGCATACCCATTCCTGAACCCATAATAGAAATCTTCTTTCCTTTATAAGTTCCTGTATAACCAAACATATTTCTTACAGCGTTGAACTGTACAACATCTTCTAAATATGTTTCTGCCAGATATTTTGCACGTAATGGGTCTCCTGGCATTAAGACTGTTTTTGCGATATCACCTTTTTTTGCTTCATTGTGTGGTGTTGCCATAATTCGATCTCCTTTTATAATAATTTTTTAGATTTGGTTTCTTACCTAATATGATTGCTTTTTTGAGTACCTTATATTCTTTACTAGAATAACCTGCTTTCGCAAATGACTCTGTCATTATGACAGGAGCCTGGTTATCACTCAAACCATCATATAATGCGATATCTTTCTTATAGGCTAAAATATGTGTATCAATATCAATCATATGCAGCTGGATGTTTTCATCATCCTTGAAATCATCTATTAATATTCTACAATTTCCACAGGACTTAAGTCCATAGACTTTTACAGAATATATATTCTTTTTACATGATGTACTACTTAACAGTAAACCTACGATTATTAAAATCTTGAGTAGGTTTCTTTCCATTCGTGACACGTTCAATATCTTTTGCGAGTATTTCTTCATCATCTGTTTCATATCCTAGTAAGGCAAAATAACCTTTCACATAAATAAATGGACCTAAACCATAATATTCATCATCAAAATCCTTTAAAGAATTGATTGCTTGATTATAATGGTCTGTTGTTTTTGTATCATCCATATCATACATCTTGATTGTAATATTCTTATAACGTTTCTTTAAATAAGGTATCGCATTTTTCTTAAAAGCGATACATTCAGAACATGTCTTAACTGAATAAAATTCAATAGTGACAGGTTTAGGTAATGCAACCTTCTTTTGTGTACATCCTGTTACTAATAATAAACTTAATAGACATACGATCCATTTCTTCAAATACATCACTCCTCTAATACATCAGCGCATTCTTTTAAATATTTGATGATAGGTAACTGTTGTGGACAAACACCCTCACATTGCCCACATTCTATACATTCAGATGCTTTCGCACTCTTTTGAACAGTGCTTTCATAACGATCCTTGGCTTTATCCTTCATACTATAGATCTTATACCAATTCATTGCCTTGAAAATATCTGGTATTTCAATACCCATTGGGCATCCCGGTGTACAATAACGACATGCAGTACATGGAATAGATTCAATGGCATCTAATGCCTTTTGTGCTTCCTTAATCGTATTTTGTTCTTCTTTACTTAACGGTTTAAAATCTTTCATATAAGAAATATTATCTAGTACCTGTTCCATTGTACTCATTCCACTAAGTACTGTAATAATACCATCTAGCGATGCCACATAACGTACAGCCCATGATGCAATAGACATATGAGGATTCGCATTATGTAGTATTTCTCTGACTGATTCAGGTGGTGAGGCCAGTGTACCACCCTTAATAGGTTCCATTACAACAATAGATTTCTGATGCTTTCTCGCAATTTCATAATTGGCACGTGATGTAATAGCTGGGTTTTCCCAGTCTGCATAGTTTAATTGTAATTGTACAAATTCTACATCAGGATGCTTAGTGAGTAATTCATCTAATAATTGTGGTGTCCCATGGAAAGAGAAACCATAATGTTTAATAAGTCCCTTTGCTTTTGCATCCTTCACAAAGTCCCATATATGATACTGATCATATAAAGCCACATTGGCATCAGATAATGCATGTAGAAGATAATAATCAAAATATCCTGCACCAGTTCTCTCTAAGCTGACCTTTAATTGTGCCTGACAGCTTTCTTCATCATGACACATCATCTTTGCATTGATTTTAGACGCTAGTGTATAACAATCTCTAGGATAACGTTCTACAAGTGCCTTTCTAGTTGCTTCCTCTGATCCTTCATAAACATAAGCTGTATCAAAATAAGTCAGTCCAGCATCCATAAAGGCATCTACCATTTTCTTTGTTTCTTCAATATCAATTTGTCCATGAGTGCGTGGTAGACGCATCATACCAAAACCAAGCTTTGGTGTATGTTCTCCAAAATAAGTCATGTTCTCAACTCCTTTACTCTATTTTATCACAAAAAGCTTCCCAACTAGGAAGCTCTTTTCGTAAATATAAATGCAACACCTATATCTTTATTTTCAGCATGAATATCATAGCCATACATATTCGCAATTTTTGCGACAATAGAAAGACCTAAACCAAACTGTCCTTTCACCCCTTTAACATAAGGGTTGAAAAGATCCTCTTTCTTATCTTCATCAATAGGATCCCCATCATTATAAATAATGAGTGTATCTTTCTTTAATGTAATCATAATCACAGATTTCATATAACGTGATGCATTATCAATAATATTTTCTATCGCTACACGCCAATGTTCTTCATTACCAATAAAAGCCACATCATCTAAGTCTGTTTCTATATGGATATGCTGCATTGCTTCCATTTGCATGACGATATGTTCAATTAAGTCTTTGATAGGGAAAGGTTTTAATTCACTTTCTTCAGCACTTAAGTAATCTAATCTATTTAAATAGAGTAAGGATTTTACTTTATGTTCTAAACGATCCGCATTTTCTAGGATAATATCCATAGAACTGTCCTTATCACCATATGGGTAGATATCATCCTTCACACTCTGTCCATATGTCTTAATAAGTGCAATAGGTGTTTTTAGGTCATGAGAAATATTATGAATCATTTCTTCTTTGACTTTTTCCTGCTTCATGAGTTCATCTTTCATTGTGACAATCGCATTTCCTACAACACCTATTTCATCTTGTCGATCCATAACTAGAGTCGCTTCTTCACGATTTGCGATAGAATCCACATATGTTTTAATCTTCTTTAAAGGACGAATAAGAGAAATAACCCATAAGACGAGTACTAATGCGAAAATAGTGAGTACTGCATAAAGAATATAAATAATACGATTACGGATATCTGTGATCAGCTTATCTGAATAAGAATTAGACATAATAGAAATCAAATACTCATTATCTACCTTCATAATACGATAATAATAAGTTTCTCTTGCATAAGTCCCTTTACTTTCTATAGTATTATGTCTACTACTATTCACAACCTTCTCTAAATCACGTCCAAATAAATAGTTATATAGTAATGTCAATGTAGTGGCATCTCCATGAAGATTACTAAATGTAAAGGCATTTTCTGTAGGATCATAAACAATTGTATAGATTGCCTTCTCTTTATTATTAGAAGGCATAAAGTCATATTCTACAGAATCTCTTTGTGATGTCTCTAGCTTTTCATACATCTGATCATCAATAATATCATGCACATTAGAATCTACAATAGGCATTACAACAGCCACTAACATGATAGCTAAACCAAGTATTACTACAAGAAGCTGTTTTAATAAAGAAAAAGATTTAAACATTAGTCTAGTCTATAGCCAAAACCATAGATTGTCTTAATATTGATATTTGGCATCTTCTTTCTTAAACGTCTTAAAGTATCATCTACAACACGGTCACTGCCAAAATAGTTTTCATCCCAGACACGTGTTAAGACCTGTTCACGAGAAATCGCAATACCTTTATTTTTCATAAAATAAAGAAGCAATTCATATTCTTTAGTAGTCAGATCTATTTCATGGTCATTTTCTAATACTTTACGTTTAGATTCATCCACCATATAACCATCAATATCAATCATTTCAGTATCTTTATAGACACGCTTTAAAACGTTATGAATACGAAGAATCACTTCCTTCATATTAAATGGTTTTGTGATATATTCATCACAGCCCTTTTCTAAGCCAATGATTCGGTCAAAGTCCTGGTCTCTTGCAGACATAAAGACAATAGGCATATCAGGACGCTTTGATTTAATAGCTGTCAACAAATCAAATCCACTATTCTTATCAAGCATAATATCTACTAACCATAAATGTACATCATCATCACAATGCATTAAAGCTTCATCATAAGTATAGAAAGAAGTACATTCATATCCTTCTTTTTCTAAATATGTTCTTACTATATCATTCAAGTGTTTCTCATCATCAATAATATTAATTTTGTATTTCAAGAGACTCACCTCCCATATTTCATTATAAAGTGAAAATATTGCCACGAAAGTGGCAATATTTTGTTAGATTATGTGATTATTTAACGGCATAGCCTTTTTCTTTAATAAGATTTACTACCTTAAGTACATTCTCATGACAAATTTCATCTGTCTGTGCTTCAACCATGACACGAATTAATGGTTCTGTACCAGATTCTCTTACTAAAATACGACCATCATCACCTAATGTTTCTGTCACTTCTTCAATTGCTTTCTTAATATCTTCATCATTTAATACTGTAGCTTTATCACTTACACGTACATTGATTAATAACTGTGGATAAATAGTTACTGGTTCAGTTAACTGAGCTAATGTCTTTTTATTTTCAATACATGTTTCAAGAATCTTTAATGATGTTAAGATACCATCACCAGTTGTTGCATGTTTAGAGAAAATAATATGACCAGACTGTTCTCCACCAATCACGTTACCATTAGTGACCATATTTTCATATACATACTTATCACCAACAGCAGTTTTAGCATAACCAATACCAATCTTATCTAAAGCCTTATAAAGACCAATATTACTCATGATTGTAGTAACGATTGTGTTATTCGCTAATTCATTGTTTTTCTTTAATTCCTGACCACATACATAAAGAATTAAGTCACCATCTACAACTCTACCAAATTCATCTACAGCTAAACATCTATCAGCATCACCATCAAATGCGAAACCAATATCTAAACCTTTTTCACGTACAAAGTTCTGTAATGCTTCCATATGTGTAGAACCACAATCAGTATTGATGTTTACTCCATCTGGATGATCATTGATAACATATGTTTCAGCTCCTAATGCATCAAATACTGCTTTTGCGATATTAGATGAAGCACCATTCGCACAATCTAAACCAACACGGACATTTCTAAATGCACGTTTAGGAATACTCATTAAGTAACCAATATATCTATTTCTACCCATAGAATAATCAAATGCACGACCAATTTCATCTTTAGTTGCATATGGAAGTTCATCAGTTAAACCATCAATATACATTTCAATCTGCTTTTCTACTTCAGCATCAAACTTCTGACCCTTATCATTGATTAACTTAATACCGTTATCATAATAAGGGTTATGTGATGCAGAAATCATGATACCACAATCAAATCCATCAGTTCTTACAATATAAGATACTGAAGGAGTTGTAGTTACATGAAGAAGATATGCATCTGCACCACTTGCAGTTAAACCTGCAACTAATGCATATTCAAACATATAGCTTGAACGTCTTGTATCCTTACCAATAACGATTTTTGCTTTATGGTTACGGTTATAATACCAACCTAAATAACGACCTACTTTAAAAGCATGTTCTACTGTTAAAGTCTTATTTGCTTCTCCTCTAAAACCATCTGTTCCGAAATATTTACCCATTTTTTTGTCCTCTCTATTTCTTTTCAATAAACATAGTCACATCTACAGTTGTCTGTGACATCTTATTTATCTTGTCATTCCCCTGTAACGCAATACCGGATAATGTTGTTGATCCTGATAAATTAGAAACATCTACCTGACAAGTAATATAGTTAATATCACTAATATCAGTACGCTTACCATAAATAGTTACAGTAGAGCTAGATAATTTATAATTTGTCATTTGATAGCCATCCTGCAATTGGCCAACAAATTCTGGTTTAACTGGCACTTCCTTAGAATAAGAATCTACATGACAACTAACATTGACCTTTTCTGGTGCGATTGTACATTGTACTTCATTGCCATCGGCATCATATGCTTTAATTTCACATGCCTGCTGGAATGCTTTTGTCTTGCCTTCTACATCAATAAGCGCCTGGACCTTATCAATCTTATCCAGATTATTTTGTGTCGCTGTTATTGTAACACGTTTTGTAGATATTGTATCGACTGAAACGCTATATTTTTCATTTAATTTATCTTGGTTAATAAACTTATATCCTAAATCAAACTTCGCATCTACTTTAGGTAGAATCTTAATAGTCACTGTCTCAGGAATCAACATAACAGTCAAATCACTATCAAAATTTCTTGTTTTTAAAGTCACATGATGTGTTCCTTCATTATATTCAGATAAATCACAATAAACCTCATAATTACTAGTCAATTTAGTTGTATAGATATCCATAGAAGGACCAATTAATCCTATTTCTACTGTTGCAGGAAGTCCTGATACCTCATAACCTTCCTTTAAACCTTCTACCTGTACAGGTACTTTCTTTAAAGTTGCCCCTGCAGTAGTAGAATTCATGACATCTCCACCAGAGAATGAAACAAATAAAAATATTGCAAGCACAAACGAAAGAATACGTACAGAGTGCTTATTGGCAAGAAGCTTATCTAATAGCTTATTAAAGTAGTTATAACCTGAAGAAAACTTCTCTACTGTTTTAGTATAAGTCTGTTCTCTTTCTTCTTTTTTAGCTTCTGTCTTCTCTTTATCAGACTTTTCTTCTTTCATAAACTGTAAGAAAAAATCCGTAGTAGAATCCGTCTGTTTCTTTTTCTTAGGATCACTCATGGTCTTCACCACCTTCATCATACCAGTTCAACTCTGCAATCAATTTAGAACGTAACTCATTTAAGTTAATTCTTGTAAGTTCACCATTAGCTGCAAAGCTAACATTTCCTGTCTCTTCTGACACAACCACTGTCAAAGAATCAGTGATTTCACTAATACCAATGGCCGCTCTATGTCTTGCTCCATACTGTGAAGGAATTTCCTTATTAGTAGGAGGATAGAAACAGGCAGAAGCCACAATCATATCATTCTTAATAATAGTAGCCCCATCATGAAGAGGTGTACCTTCATAGAAGATTGTAGTAAGAAGTTCTGCTTTAATAGAAGCAGACACTTTAACACCTGTATTAATGAAGTCCTGTAAAGACTGACGACGCTCAAATGTAATTAATGCACCTGTTTTATCCTTAGACATAGTTGTAATAGATTCAACAAGTTCATCCATAGCACGTTCTCTTTCATCATCAGATAAACGATGCTGTACTTCATTTTTAGTTTGTCCCATCTTCTCTAATAAAACACGTATTTCTGGTTGGAAAATGACTACAATAGCCAATACTCCCCATGTAATGACTGCATCTACAATAGTACCAAGAGTCACAAGTCCTAGAACACTCGTAATAGCCTTAACAAGAAGAACTACAATAACTCCTTTAAATAACTGCATAGTACGCATGTTTGTCTTAAACATCATGATACCATAGTATAATAAAACCCATACTGCCAATAAATCAATAGCCGATTTTACAAACTTCCAAATTATTGGTAATTCCGACGTAATAATATTAATCATAACATCAACCTCACTTACAAATATTATAGCAGTTTTAGAAATTAATGAAAACAAACATTGATGTGTTACACTTATACTAATTTGTAAAGTAAGCCTTTTCAAAACAAGAAAAAGGGTGTAAAATACGTGACTAGGAGGCAGATTATGAATAACAAGATTATTATTGAAACTTCAGCTAGACATATTCATTTAAGTCAGGCTGATTTAGAAACTTTATTTGGTGAAGGTTATGAATTAACTAAGAAGAAGGATCTTTCTCAGCCAGGTCAGTTTGCATGTGTTGAAAAAGTAAAGGTAGTAGGAACTAGAGGAGAAAAAGCTATGTCTGTTCTTGGTCCTGTTAGAGATTATACTCAAATTGAATTAGCTCTTACTGATGCAAGATCATTAGGTTTAGAAGCACCTGTAAGAGGTTCTGGTGACCTTGCTGGTAGTGGTGCTTGTAAATTAGTTGGTCCTAAGGGTGAAGTTGAATTAACTGAAGGCGTTATTGCTGCAAAACGTCATATCCACTTCTCTCCAGAAGATGCAAAAGCTATGGGTATTAAGGATCGTCAGATTGTTAAAGTAGAAGTTGAAACAAATGGTCGTTCATTAGTATTTGGTGATGTTATGTGCCGTGTTAAAGATACTTATGCTACATTCATGCATATTGATACTGATGAATCAAATGCTGCTGGTGGACCTAAAGAAGGTACAATTATTGTAGACTAATATTAAAGGAGAAGCGTACTTCACTTCTCCTTTTTATTTTGTTGCATAGTTTTCAATTCTCTTGATCTTTTGTGAGAATAATTCTATTTCATGATTATCAAAATTCTCAAAGATATTCACATGATGTTCTTTAGGAATAACAGGTCTATTCTTATTCATCAGTGCAAGAACCATCTTTTCCTGAATACTTAAATCAGGATAATAAATAGCCCCACCTAGTCCTGCCATTGTCGTTACATTCTTTAAAATAGAATAATCAAATTCTTTTGTAATATAGCTCATGAATTCAGTATGGAATAAAGCTGTAATATAAATAGAATAATGCTTTTTAATCAGTAATCCCTGATTCTTTTTAATAAAATCCACCATTTTTGGATCAAGCGCACCATAATAAACAGGAACACCTAATACAATCGTATCTGTCTTTTCTAAGACAGCCATATCTAATTCATCTAGGTTCATTAATGTACATGTATGATCAAGATATGTATTAATGACACGTGCTATTTTAGCTGTTGCGCCATGTTTTGATGTATAGAGTATTGTAATCATCATCACCACTCCCCTTTACATAATTCTAAACTAAAAAAAACAAATAAAAAAGTGCCGAAGCACTTTTTTAATATTATTTATTTACTGCATCTTTAAGTGTAGAACTTGCTTTAAAAGCTGGTACCTTGCTTGCAGCGATTTCGATTGTTTCACGAGTTCTAGGATTAATACCAGTTCTCGCTTTTCTTTCTCTGACTTCAAAAGTTCCAAGACCTTTTAAAGCAACCTTATCACCTTCAACAAGTGCTTCTGATACTGCACTCACTAACGCATTGATTGCACGTTCTGCATCTGCTTTAGTTAATGAAGCACCTTCTGCAACCTTTTCTACTAATTCATTTTTCTTCATGAATAGATACTTCCTTTCTTTTTGACTTGTTCCATTATACCATCTTCAAACGGTCACGTATACACTTATAACAAATATTGATTATAGAGTAAACCATAACGCAAATAGACAATATTAAAGAATGAAACTGTATCAATAAAGCCAGAAATAGAAGACTGTGTATAATCACTTTCTTCACCATTAAGATGATAGTAGTAATCTACTTCAGGATTTGCATAATCCTCATTCATAGTCACAATCAAAATACGTGCCTTCTGTTTCTTAATACGTGTAATAAGTGAATCAATCAATTCTTTTCTAGCACGTACTGTCACAATAATAACCAAGTCATTTTCTTCAATGAGATCAAGTCTCTGTACTTCATCTCCTCTATTCGCAAAAGCATAGAGGAATTTTTCAAGTTTCAACATCTTTAACTGGAAATCCTGACAGGCAATACGTGAGAACTGATAACCAATCATAAATACCTGAGGCGCATCATGAATAAGTTCACAAATATGATCAATATCTTTAATATCTATTTGTGCCTGTCCTAATTCTAATGATTTCTTTGTATCATCATATACCTTATTAACAAGATATTGAGGATCCTTCTTAATCTTAAAATCATCATCCATAGAGAAATGAATTTCATCATGGGCAATCTCTAACGCAATTGCCATTTCTTTCTTAAATGTCGCAAAGTTACGACAATTTAAGTCTTTACAAAATCTAGAAATAGTTGCAGGAGATGTAAAACATAGTTCTGCAAGATCGTTAATTGAAATACTAGGAATCTGTTCAAGATGTGTAAGTATTGTTTTCGCTATACTATAATACATATCCTGTCCAGATGAAAAGTTTACATATGTCATAAGAAGATATAGAATATCTGTCTCGTTATAATCTCTAAATGGTTGATCCATAATTACTCCTTTCCTTTTAAATAGTCCTGACGACCTATTTCATAAAGATCATGTCCTTCACTATCAATGACTACAGTGAGTGGAAGATCTTCTACTACTAAACGACGTACTGCTTCAGGACCAAGATCTTCATAAGCAATGATTTCACATGATTTGATACATGAGGCAATAATTGCGCCTGCCCCACCAATCGCACCAAAATAAACACCTTTATATTGTTTCATTGCTTCTTTTACATCATTATTTCTTCTGCCTTTACCAATCATTCCTCTTAATCCCTTTGACAACATTGTAGGAGAATAAGCATCCATACGATAAGAGGTTGTAGGTCCACAACTGCCAATAATATGACCTGGCTTAGTAGGTGTTGGACCAACAAAGTAAATGACTTGATCATAAGGATCAAATGGTAATGGTTCATTATTTTTTATTGCTTCTACAAAACGTTTATGTGCTGCATCACGCCCTGTATAAATAGTACCGCTTAATAATACCTGATCACCTGCATGAAGTGATTCAACCTTTTCAATAGTAAGAGGTGTTTCTAATTTAATCATAATGTCACCTCCTGATGACGTGATACATGACAGCATATAGCTACTGCGCAAGGTAAGCCGGCAATATGTGTTGGACATGTTTCTACATGTAAGGCAAGTGCTGTTGTCTTACCACCAAAACCTGCTGGTCCAATACCCGTTGCATTCACCTTTTCCAACATTTCTTCTTCTAATGCACGATAACGAGGATCTGGATGATGTTCTTCAATCTTCTTAATCATTGCCTTTTTCGCAAGATAAGTAACATAATCAAATGTACCACCTATGCCAACACCTATCACGATTGGGGGACATGGGTTAGGACCTGCATCTTCTACAACCTTTAAAATAAAGTCCTTAACGCCTTCAATTCCATCACTTGGTTTAAGCATTTTAACCTGACACATATTTTCACTGCCAAATCCTTTAGGTGCTACAGTGATTTTAAGTTTATCACCAGGAACGATATCATAATGAATGATTGCTGGCGTATTATCTTTTGTATTGATACGGTCAAAGACAGGATCATCGACAACACTCTTTCTTAAGTATCCTTCAGTATATCCCTGTCTGACACCTTCATTAATGGCTTCTGTAAGGTTGCCATCCACATAGACTTCCTGACCTATTTCCACAAAAATACAGGCCATTCCTGTATCCTGGCAGATTGGTTCCTGGTTACTCGCTGCAATGTCCGCATTTTCCTTTAATATTTCTAATGTGTGTTTAGAAACAGGAGAATCTTCTGTAGATATAGCTTCTAATAAACGGTTATAAACATCTGTAGGAAGATGACAAGCACCTTTAATACATAACTCTTTAATTGTTTCTGTAATTGTTTCTGATTCAATTATTCTCATATGATCACCTATACCAATTTCTTCTTCATCGACTTGAGATCTGGACAAAACAAACTATAGTAACGTAAGCTCATAAGCTGTACTGCAGTTAATAATGCATGCTTGGTTGTCTTGTTTTTAAGTGAACCACCGACTAATACCTTATATTCCACAGGAATACCTAGATTATCTTCATGAGTAGAAGTAATCCATACAATATGACATTTAGATTTATTTAGATACTGTAAGACCTTATGTCACACATGCTCAAAATTACCATTTAATGAAATCACAATTGCGACAGAATCCTTAGTCATCTGTTTTGCACATTCTAATTGTCTTTCTGAATCCATATATGCAATCGTAAACTTTTCTAACATCAACAAGTCTGTCTGTAATAGAATAGCGGCACTTGTAGAAAACTGAGTTCCAAAGAAAGCAACTTCTTCATGATCATGAATTAAATGAAGTACTTCATCCAATATTTTCCAATCAAGGATTTTTGAAATTTCTGCTGTAGATTCAATAATCTGCTGTGCAAATTCTTCTGTTGCTTTTTCTGGTGAATGTGCCATACATTCTAAATCAATATTAATTAAATTATTGAACTTCTTATTATTAGAATGAAAACTATTGCATTCTTGTTTTAAATGTGCAAAGTTTTCATATCCTAAAGCACGACAGAAACGTGAAATGGTTGCTGGAGACACAAAACATTCTTCTGCAAGTTCACTAATACGCATATCGGGGATACGATAAAAATTATTAGCCATAAATAAAGCTATAAAATAGTTTGTATCTGTTTCACTAGCTGTATCTAGATAGATCATCAGGCGATAAAATAAATTTTTCATATTTTCTCTCCTTCACGTTATTTATCTATATTATTATATAATATTTTCAGAATAAAAAAAAGAATGACATATGCACTATTTAGTAGAAATATGAATTGTATTCATATTAGGTTCACAATTCTCCGTTATATTCTTATATGTAGTTCACGGATACTCCCAAGTGACTACATAACTTCTCCCCCAAAAAGTTATTAAAAGGAAAATGACAGGCTTCCCCATCATATACGGCCTGTCATTTTTTCTATTTCAAGATTTCTCTATAAACACGTAATACGTTTTTATAAAAGACTTTTTCTATTTCTTCAGTTGTAAGTCCTGCGTCTTTAAGTGCCTGTTCTAATTGAGGTAAGTAAGACGCATTTTTCATTTCTAGATTTTGTGAAATACCATCAAAATCAGAACCCAAACCAATACAATCAATACCTGCTAAGTCCTTGATATAAAGAATGTGCTTCACCATATCTTCAATACGTGATTTTTCTGCATTCTCACCTAAGAATCCTGCAGCATAATTAAGCCCCATCACACCACCACGATGAGCAAGCTTTAAAATCATATCATCACTCATATTGCGTGCATGTGGACATACAGAACGTGCATTAGAATGAGATGCCACAAAAGGCTTCTTAACGATATCTAATACATCATAGAAACATTTATCTGACATATGAGAGACATCAATGATCATTCCTAGATCTTCCATTTCTTTAATATAGGCTTTTCCTGCATCAGTGAGACCATGTACATCATCATATGTATGATAGCCATGTGTATCATCATTCATATCAAAGTCAGGATATGTGAGTCCATTGATATGATTCCAGCTTAATGCGACCATACGTACACCTAAACGATAATAATTTCTTAAATAAGAAAGGTCTTCATGAATCACAGCACCTTCTTCAATAGTAAGAAGTGCACTCATGACACCATTATGTGAATTGTCCATAATTTCATCATAAGTAGTGACAGGCTGAATCTTATCCTTATTCTTTCTCATTTCCTGATAGAAATAATCAATACATTTCATAACATGATCCACTGGATCTGCAGTTTCTTTTAATTCAGTAAAGATGGCAAAGTTCTGTAGAAGATAATCTCCTTCTTCCATCTTTTTTATATCAATATTTAAGTTATTTTCACTTAATGAGAGGTGATTCTTTTCCAACTCATAAAGTGTATCACAATGCATATCTACTACTTTCATTACTCTACCTCAAAAGGAATATCCAAAGTTTTATAGGCTTCTGTTTTATCCTGTGTTTCCTTAAGCCATGCAATGGCTTTTTTTAATTCTTCAGGGTCTTCTTCTACAATACCCCCTACTGATACTTGCACAATATCATAAATAGACTGCCATAAATCATCAAAACTATGTGAATCCTGATCAGCCATTTCACTATCTACATATACATCTAAATCTCTACCTGTTTCATATGCTTCTTTTAATGTCATTTTCCTCTACTCCTTTATATATTCAAAATGAATACAAGCTTTATAAATACCATCATCATCAATATCTGCAGTTACATAATCTGCTTCCGCTTTAGTCATTGCATCACCATTCCCCATACAAATTGATGTTGAGGCATGCTTCATCATTTCTATATCATTTTGTGAATCACCAAAACATACATAATGATCACTACCTAATACCTTACCTAATTCCATAATACCTGTTGCTTTAGATACACCTGCAATGGCGACATCCGCAAAACAAGATAAGCCAGGCAATACTGAAATACCTTCTAAATCAAGAAATGGTTTATAGTCCCACCCTTTAGGTCCATAGATAATCATCATATCAACAAGATCAGTCCCGTTATACTTTTCAACCGGTCCTATCTGGTTTCCAAAATAACGCTGTGTCTCTAAAACATACTCGTCTGGTTCCTTTGTAATAATACGATGTTCTTTCTTTAATGTCACTGCAAGATTGAGTTCATCTGCTTTCGCAATTGTACGAATAACATCCTCATTCTTAAAATGATGGGCATTGATTACATTTCCTTTTCCATCAGTAATCAACTGACCATTATTAAATACAAAGCCATCCCAGTCGGCAATATCCTGTATACCAGTACGTAAGAAAGAGTCTCTTCCTCTTCCTGTTGAAACAACGATTGGATATCCTGCTTCTTTTAATTTCTTAAGTGCAAGAATCGTTGAATCATATACTATATGTTCATCTGTCGTACCTCTAATAGTACCATCTACATCAAAACACATCATTGGTTTCATACCATCAACTCCTTACGCCTATTATACATAAAAAAGAAAAAGAATGCATCATGCATTCTTTATCCGATAATACCTAATTCTTTCATTTTTTCATGTACTGCTTTAATACCTGTTTCTTCATCTTCTCCATCGGCAGTAATCACAATTTTTGCCTTTGTTGGAATACCTAATGAAAGAACGCCCATCATCGATTTAAGATTCACAGTTTTACCTGAATAAGTTAAGGTAAAATCACTGTCGAATGTCTTTGCGACTTCGATAAGATCCATTGCAGGTGTCGCATATAAGCCCACTGGATCTGTTACGATACATGCTAAAGTTTTTGCCATAAATTGTAACCCCTTTCATAATTATATTATATCACAATAAAAGGGGCATTAAATTAATAAATATAAAATTAAATAAAAAAACGAACAAATGAATGTTCGTTGTTTACAGATGGCAGGGGCTACAGGAATCGAACCCGTATCAACGGTTTTGGAGACCGATGTTCTACCATTGGACCAAGCCCCTAAGTTAAACTGCTTTTTTATATTACCATACCAATTTCTAAAAAGCAATAGTAAAATACATAAGAAAATGATATTATTGTATAAGTGAGGTGAGCCTATGTTTTTCAAACGCAAAGAAGTAGTAAAAACAATTGAATTTAATCATGCTTATGAAGAATTTCAAAATAATATGAATATTATTCTTTTATGTGTAGATGATGATTTGAAGTTTGATGTCAGACATCCAGTTGATGCACAATGTTATCCTGCGAGACTAATTGATCGGCATGCTAAAAAGGATCTTGATCCTACTGCAACATATTATGTTTATGCACTTGCAGCTGGTACAGCACATGAAGGAGCAAGAAAATTAGTCAAAGCTGGATTTAAGGTCTATGATTTAGGATCTTTAGTAGATTTCAGAGGACCTGAAGAAGGTAATTCTGTCAAACAGAAAAGACATAAACATTAAAGAAGGACTATAAAATTCATAGTCCTTCTTTTTCATATTATTTTAAATCTTCACCATTTGTTTTGATGACTTTCTGATACCAGTAGAAAGATTCTTTTCTACGTCTAGAGAAGTCACCTGTTCCATCATCATATCTTTCTACAAAGATGAAACCATAACGTTTAGCCATTTCACCAGTAGAAGCTGATACTAAGTCAATACATCCCCAAGGAGTATAACCTCTTAAATCAACACCATCTAATACTGCTTCATGCATCTGTTCAATATGACTTCTTAAGTAATCGATACGATAGTCATCACGTACTTTACCATCTTCATCAATCTTGTCATATGCACCTAAGCCGTTTTCTACGACAAAGATAGGTTTCTGATAACGATCCCAGATTTCATTTAATGAATATCTTAAACCAATTGGATCAATCTGCCAGCCCCAGTCACTTGCTTTAAGATATGGGTTTGGTACACCACCTAAGATATTACCTAAACCTGCTTCTTTACTCTTATCTGCTGTCTGACAGTTAGACATATAATAAGAACATGTATAGAAATCAACTGGACCTTCCTTTAAAATATCTTCATCACCATCTTCCATAACGATGTTGATATTATTTTCTTTAAAGTATCTCTTGATATAGTTTGGATAAGCACCACGACACTGTACATCTGAACAGAACCAGTTCATTAAGTGATTTCTTTCCTGGTTTACAATCTGATCCTGAGGATCACATGTTAATCCATAGCTTGTTGCCATAATCTGCATACAACCCACCTGATAATTAGGATCAATTTCATGAGCCATCTTCACTGCAAGTGCACTTGCCACAAACTGATGATGTAATCCCTGGAAACGATTCTGAGGATTATCTACCTGTTCCATGAAATTCATTGTCTTGATTTCATTTAAAATACCCTGTGATAAGAATGCCCCCATCGCAGTAGTTGCTGAGTTAATTTCATTGAAAGTCAACCAGTATTTTACTTTACCTTTATATCTAGTAAAAATTGCTTTACAGAAGTTTAAGTAGCAGTCAATCATACGACGATCTGCCCAGGCATTCCATTTCTTAGTTAAGTTAAATGGTACTTCATAATGTGAAATAGTAATTAATGGTTCAATATTGTATTTACGACATTCATCAATTAATTCTTCATAGAACTTTAAACCTTCTTCATTAGGTGTTTCTTCATCCCCATTAGGGAAAATTCTAGTCCACGCAATTGAGAAACGATACATCTTGAATCCCATTTCTGCAAATAATGCGATATCTTCTTTAAAACGATGGTAATGATCAATCGCATCATGTGAAGGATAGAAAGTTCCTTCTTCTAATACTGGTGTAATGCGTTTACTTACTGTTGCACTTCCTCCAGTACATACGTCAGGACAGGAAATACCTTTTCCGCCTTCCTGCCATCCACCTTCTAGCTGGTTGGCTGCAGTTGCGCCACCCCAATAAAAGTCTTTTCTAAAACTCATGATTATGTCCTCCTTGTTTTCAAGAGTATACTATCAAACATTGAAAGATTATGCTTATTATTTTCATAATTTGAATTTTATATTGCACAGTGTTATATACTGTTATATACTGTTTATAGGAGGAAGAGATATGCATATTATCATTAATCATTCGTCAATGATTCCTATATATGAACAAATTGTAGAAGCCATTAAAGAAGCAATACTCTCTAATCAGTTATCTCCTAATGAAGCACTCCCTTCAGTACGTGCTTTATCTAAAGAATTAAAAATCAGTGCTTTAACTGTGAAAAAAGCCTATGATTTTTTGGAAAAAGAAGGCTATACAACAACTGTTCATGGAAAAGGAAGCTATGTATTAGAGGTTTCTCAAAATGAAGTAAAAGAAAATTGTTTAAGAGAAACGGAAGAACTATTATCTCGTGCTATAGAAAAAGGGAAGCGTTCTGGCATTACTTATCAAGAAATGCAGGACATGTTATCTCTTATTATGGAGGATGTTTATGATTCACATTGATCATTTAAAAAAGAGTTATGACTCATTTTCTCTTGAATGCAGTTTAGATATTCCTAAAGGTGTGATTACTGGAATTATAGGAATGAATGGTGCTGGTAAGAGTACATTATTCAAAAGTATTCTTGGTATTAATCCTATTGATGAAGGAAACATCCAGATACCTGATAAACAGGATATTGGTGTCGTATTAAGTGAAACAGGATTCAGTGAATTCTTTACTGTATCCGATATAATCAGTATTCTTAAATGTACTTATAAACATTTTGATGAAGATTTGTTTCGATCTTATTGTCAGCGTTTTGATATCCCTTTAGATAAGAAAACACGTACATTCTCTACAGGTATGAAAGCAAAACTCAATATCATTATTGCCTTAACACATCATGCAAAATTGCTGATTTTAGATGAACCAACTGCAGGACTTGATGTTCTTACTAGAGATGAAATACTTGATATACTAAGAGATTATATGGAACAGGAAGATTGTACTATTCTTATATCTTCTCATATATCTAGTGATTTAGAATCATTGTGTGATGATCTTTATATTATTGATCATGGGAAGATCATCATGCACGAAGAAATGGATACACTTCTTTCTCTTTATGGCGTGTTAAAGGTATCTAAAGAAGATTATAAAAACTTAGATAAAGATTATCTGCTGGAAGTAATGAAAGAACCGTTTGGTTATTCATGTCTAACTAACGTTAGACAGTTCTATAGTGAAAACTATCCTACTATTGTGATTGAACAGAATCATATTGATACAATGATTCCTATTCTATTAAAAGGAGAGCGCTTATGAAAGGACTACTCAAAAAAGATTTATTATTACTCAAGTCTCAAATAAAGTATATTGTAACGATTGTTGTAATCTGTCTGATTATGGCTTATGCAAATTCTGGATTTGCGTATATTTCTAGTTATCTTACATTTATGGGAACAGGACTTGTCTTCAATTCATTTTCTTATGATATGTATCACAATGAGATGACTTATCTCTTTGCCCTGCCTTTTAGTAAGAGAGAATACTGTTTAGAGAAATATATCTATGCACTCACTGTTACATTCATATCATGGCTCATTGCTTTCCTTATAAGTTCCGCAACTCATATTAACTTAGAAACAACAATTGTCCAGCTTGCCATGCTCTTTTCCGCATTCATATATATTTCTATCACGATTCCTGTAATGATGAAGTACGGTCGTGAAAAGGCAACTATTATTGTCTTAATGTTGATGCTTGTTTTATTTCTTGCAGTTGCAAGTGGTGCGACTTCAGTAGGCATGTTGATGAGTCAAATTTCAGCATTCCTACTCATTGGAATATATGCCTTCATTGTACTCGTTGTCTTAATCATCTCATATAGAAGTACAATCTCTATTCTTAACGATAAAGAACTATAAGAAAGAACCGCTACATCTTGTAGCGGTTCTGTTTGTTTATATATTGTCCAATCATGATTCCAAGTAATGATGGAAATACACCATATAATACTATTTCTGTACTTGGTGCAAGAATCTTTTCTATATCAGTTAATGATACATGAATAAAACTTAAGTAACAGCCAAGTAGCTCCATCATACCAAAGAATAATGTAAGTAAGTAAATAGCACGATGATCTGACTGACCATAGAGTACTGATATAATAAAGGCTGATGCAGGCAATACTAAATATAAAATAAATAATGACACTTCAATAATCTGTCCTGGATGTGTTCTTGACCAGGCAAATAATATATATAAAGACCAAATCATCATATAAATGAGAAATGGAATCCCCTTTTTTAACTTCTTCATACTAACCACTCCCTAATACTATTATATTACAAAATATATGTAATAGTTATGAAATTGATACTTGATCACTAGGAAGAGCTAATAAGAAGATTGTCACAAGAATCATCGCAAAACCAATGAGATCAATGCCCTTAAACGGTGTAGATAACCATACAAAGGCAAATAATGTAGCTGAAACAGGTTCAATACTTGCAATCATACTTGCTTTGACTGGTCCAATATCTACAACTCCCTGTAAATACAATGTAAAGGCAACAGCTGTACCAATGACTATAATACCTATTGTCGCAAGTACTCCAGCTAAGTCTAATGCAGGTACAAGAGTCCATGTCTTGCCTGCACATAATAGCACAATACCACCAAATAACATTCCTATACCTGTGACTGGTACACTACCATAAACTGCCATCAAACGCTTAGGATAGATAGAATATGTAGCAGCTGTAAAGCCACAGAATATTCCCCAGAATAATCCTGTTGGAGTAAGTGCTAAGCCATTTAAACGACCATGTGTCGCAATCACGAAGGCACCACCTAAAGCTAAGACAATACATAATGCTTCAATCTTATTTGGTAATCTCTTTGATGTAAAACAAACGAAGATCATAATATAAATTGGTGAAAGATACTGCAATACTGTAGCCGTTCCCGCATTAGATGTATTAATAGCCTGTAAATAGGTAAACTGACACAACATTAAGACAAAACCAAAACCAAATGTCTTAAGTAGGTCTTTCTTTTGACTTACTAAACGTTTCATCGCTTCTTTTTGTGTCAATGCACCAAATAGTGTAATCAATAATCCCGCAAAACACATACGCATAGATGTGAGCCACATAGGATTAGCTTGATAATGAGTAAATAAGAACTGTCCGCTTGCACCTGAAAAGCCCCAGCATGTTCCACCAATTAAAGTGAGAAGTACTCCTCTTTTAAAATGTTCCATAATGTTTCCCCCGAAAATACGTTCATATATCATAACACAAACAAATTAAAAGAGAAGTAAAAAAGGCAGATTTATCTGCCTTCTCTGCCTTACTTATTGAACTTGAATGTCTTAATACCAGGATAAACTGCACTATCACCTAAAGCTTCTTCAATACGAAGTAACTGATTGTATTTAGCCACTCTTTCAGTTCTACTTGGTGCACCCGTCTTGATCTGACCTGCATTGAGTGCAACAGCTAAATCTGCAATAGTTGTATCTTCAGTTTCACCAGAACGGTGAGAAACGATTGCTGTCATGTTTGCGTTATGAGCCATCTTAATAGCTTCTAATGTTTCAGATAGAGTACCAATCTGGTTTAACTTAATAAGGATAGAATTACCTGCTTTTAATTCAATACCTTTAGATAAACGTTTAGTATTAGTAACAAATAAGTCATCACCTACTAGCTGTACTTTGTCTCCTAATTCCTGAGTCATAAGTGTCCAGCCTTCCCAGTCTTCTTCATCTAAACCATCTTCTAATGAATAGATTGGATACTTTTCAACTAAAGACTTCCAATGTGCAATTAACTCTGCAGATGTATAAGTCTTACCTGACTTAGGTAATTTATAGAAGCCTTTCTTATCTGTCTTCCATTCACTTGATGCAGCATCAATTGCAAGTACAAAGTCTTTACCTGGTTCATAACCTGCATTCTTAACTGCTTCTAGAATAGTTTCAATTGTTTCTTCATCAGTTGATAAATCTGGCGCAAATCCACCTTCATCACCTACTGAAGTAGCGAGTCCCTTAGACTTTAATAATGACTGTAGTGCATGGAATACTTCAGTCGCCATTCTTAAGGCATCTTTAAAGCTATCAGCACCTACTGGCATAATCATGAATTCCTGTACATCTACAGTATTAGTAGCATGTGCACCACCATTTAAGATATTCATCATTGGCACAGGAAGCTTATTCGCATTCACACCGCCAATAAAACGGTATAAAGAAATGCCTTCACTCTTAGCTGCAGCCTGAGCAGCTGCTAAAGAAACAGCTAGAATCGCATTGGCACCAAAATTAGATTTATCTTCTGTGCCATCTGCTTCAATCATTAGTTTATCAACATGATATGTATCTCTTGCATCTGCACCAATGACTGCTTTCGCAATTTCATTATTCACATATTCAACTGCCTTAGAAACACCTTTACCACCAAACTTCTTAGGATCGTTATCTCTTAATTCTAATGCTTCAAATTCACCTGTAGAAGCACCACTAGGGCTTGCAGCACGTCCTACTGTACCATCTGCAAGAGTCACTTCTGCTTCTACTGTAGGATTCCCACGAGAATCAATAATTTCGCGTCCATATACTTTCTCAATTAAATATTTGTTCATTATTTACCTCCGAGTTAGATTTCTCTAACTGTAGTTAGTTTAACATAACTCTGATTATTAAACAAGTAAAATGACCTGGAAAAATTTATTTAATATATTCATTGCATTTACTCTATGTATATGATAATATCTAGTTAGTTACTACTAACTAGTAACTAAAAAAACATATCCTTACAATCCTTAAGAAAAGAGTGGCCACGGCCACTCTTTTTACTTGATATTTAATTGTTGTGAGAGACGATGGGATGCAAGCATCACTCTTGTCATTGGTAGATCATGATTAACTGGAGAATCTACACCAAAGTAGACCTTCATGACCATAACCGCAAAGGCATTGGCATCGATAACATATTCAAGATCATGGAGTTGTTTCATATTTGTATAATCCTGATAATAACGTCTTAATTCTGTAAATAACGCAAATAAGGATTTTCTACCTTCCTTCTTAAAAGCATCGATATCAACATATAAGCATCCTTGCTTTCCTGGTATATATTTCACTAAATGATAGTTCTGACCTTCTGGCATTTCATAACTAACATCAACGCGAGGGACATCCTGAAGACTACAGCCAAAAGAGATCAGTTTCTCTAAATAACGTTTCAACATGAGTCTTACCTCCTTCAACATCACGCTTGTGATGTTGGTAGTATTTTACACCAAAAATCAAAAAAAGCAAGAATATCACTAGTAATATTTAAGTAGCAAAATCAAGGAATTATCATTATATATGCTTTTTTAGTGCCTCCATATAAGCTTCTCCATAACGTGAAAGAATCATGTTCTTTTGTGTAATAGTACCTACTCTCATGATTTCATCCACTAATAAAGGAACAGAAATAATTGTTTCACCATTTAATTCTTTAGAGATAATACCAGTAGATACTGTATAACCATTTAACCCTATTAATAAGTTAAAGAGTGTCGCACGGTCTCTTACCTTAATATTTCTCTTTCTATCTAATGTACTTAATACTTCTTCTGAGAAATAGAAAGAATTATATTCTCCCTGTTCAAAAGAAAGATATGGGTAATCTTCTAAGTCTTTAAGAGTTAATGTCTTCTTATAAGCAAGAGGATGGTGGTAAGAAATAAAGACATGAGGTTTTGCGACAAAGAGTTCTTTAAATTCTAAGTTATTCTGTCTGATCATCTTCATGATGACTTCTTCATTCTTAGGGCATGTATAAAGAACACCTATTTCACTTTTCATAGTAGAAACATCTTCGATAATTTCATGTGTTTCTGTTTCTCTTAATGTAAAATCATATTGGTTAACACCAAACTGTCTAATAACATCTACAAAGGCATTAACTGCAAATGAATAATGCTGGCAGGATACACTAAAATGAGGACTTTGATGTTTATCATTCATATAGCGTTCTTCAAGTAGATCAGCTTGATCTAATACCTGTCTTGCATAACTTAAGAATGTTTCTCCTTCTCTAGATACAATAACACCTTTATTGGTACGTCTAAAGATTGTGATATGCATTTCGCTTTCTAATTCTTTAATCGCATTTGTAAGAGAAGGCTGTGAGATAAATAGTCTTTTAGCCGCCTGAGTAATGCTTCCTGTTTGTGCCACCATGACGACATAACGTAATTGATTGAGTGTCATGAAATCCTCCTTTTCCTGGGAAATTATTTTGTTTTAAGTGTCAGTTCTGCAATCTTTGTCTGACCATCCTGTAAATAGAGTGGTAATGTACGTGACGATGATGTAATAGAATCCTTGTCTGTTTTCTTTAAATAACCTTTAATCCCATCTTCACTTTCTGCAAGAATGAGATCAGGAACACTACCTACATAGTCTGATAAATCAGGACCATAAGTCTGCCCTGATTCATTTTTAGGATAGCCTTTTTCAATGATTTCCTGGCTATCAGGAATAATCAAATGATTATTAATATAGGCAATCTCAGAGCGAGACATATCATTTGATATATTTTTCTGAAAATAAAGAACACCACATATAGAAATTATAAAAAAGAGGGGAATAACCCAAAGTATTTTATATTTTGACATCCATTACTTCTCCTTCTTGTGTAAATGAGAGAACCTGATCTTTATGATCATATTCTTCTATAAATCTTTCAATGACATCATATTTATTCCAACAATGCATTGGGATAATGTAACGCGTATGACATACTTTTAAGAAGTCTGTAATACCTTCATGATAATTATCTTCTAGACGAGGATCTAAAGGAATAAAGGCTACATCTATATCAAAGTCCTTCATCTTTTTTAATTCTGTATGATAAAGGTTCTTCTGCCAATCAAGCCACTCTTTATCTTCCCCAACCCAATCCCAGTTATTGAAATCTCCAGCATGATAAAGAGTATAACCATCTACTTGTACCATAAACGCAATACCTTCATCATTTGATAAATAAGTACTCACTTCTATATTAGAATCAAAATAGACAATATCATCCTTTAAATAAGAGATAGAATCATCTTCTATTTTCTCTATATCACTAGATAGTAAATAATGAACATCTTTGTATTCATTCTTTAAGTCAAAGATCTTCTTAGAATAATGATCACCATGTCTATGACTTGCAAAAACATAAAGTTTCTTTCCTTCAGGTACTTTTGGAATAGTCCCTGTATAATAATCAAATAACAAGCATGTACGATCTGTTTCTATAAAGAAACTGCTATGTGTTATATAAGTAATTTTCAACATAATACCACCTCTATTTTTGTATTATAACACCTTTGATTCTCTCTTCCATCTATTTTATAATACATGAAAAAGGAGGAAAATATTTGACAGCATGTTTATATGTCGGTATGGGTGGTTTTATTGGTTCAGTACTTCGTTATTTAGTAGGTTTGATTCCTTTAAAGACAACACATGGATTTCCATTACTGACTCTATTTATTAATATTCTTGGTGCATTTTTAATAGGTTTTATTAGCACTATAGCTTTAAAGAAGTCTATGAATCCTCACTTAGTTCTATTACTTAAAACAGGATTATGTGGGGGATTTACTACCTTCTCTACATTTGCGTTAGAATCTATTACTTTACATAAGAATGGCAATACAACTCTTGCAATGATTTATATAGTTTTAAGTATAATACTTGGACTAAGTGCAGTCATTCTAGGTGATTATTGTGCACACTAAAAGGCAGATTTCTCTGCCTTTTTAATTATTTGATTGCTTCTTTTAATGCATGTGCAAACTGATCTGCACAAGATGTATTTTTCATACCACAAGTATTGCCTTCTAGAATAGCTACGATTTCTTCTGCTTCTTTACCTTCTACAAGTTTACCAATGGCTTTTAAGTTACCATTACATCCTCTAGTAAATACAACGTTATGAATTGTATGACCTTCTAAGTCAAAATCAATAGCAGTTGCACAAGTTCCTTTAGTCTTATAAGTAAAATGTTCCATAACCATATCCTCCATCTCTTATATTAACAAAGGAAGGAATAATGTGGCAAGACCTAAAAAGAAGAAAAAGCCCATACAGTCTGTCACAGTTGTGACAAATACACCTGATGCAAGTGCTGGATCGATATTTAAGCGTTTTAAGATAACTGGTACTAAATAACCTGCAATATTAGCTGCAAGCATATTTAAGATCATAGCCAAACCTGCGACTAAACCAAACCATGGGTTACTAGCAAACCACCAAGCACCAATAGCCACAATAATACCAATCACAATACCTGATAATAAACCAACAGTGATTTCTTTACAGAAGATCTGGAAGGCATTGTCTTTATCCACTTCGCCTAAAGATAAACCACGACATAAGATAGTAAGTGACTGTGTCCCTGCATTACCACCCATTCCAGTAACAATGGACATAACTGAAGATAAAGAGACAACCTTGGCGATTGTAGATTCAAAGTTTGCGACAACTGCAGCAGCCATAACAGCTGTAAATAAATTGACAATAAGCCAAGGAATACGGCTCTTTGCAGATTCTAATACTGTAGAATCTACACGTTCTTCACCACTCATACCAGCCATTAAGTTGATATCTTCTGTTGTTTCTTCTTCCATAACATCCATAACATCATCAATTTCAATCACACCAAGCATACGATACTCTGAATCAACAACTGGCATCATATAGAAGCCATATTTCATAAACTTCTTAGCCACTTCTTCCTGGTCCATATTAACATCTACTGTCTTTACATTAGGATTCACAATATCCATGATTGGTGTATCAAAAGGAGAAGAGACAATATCTCTTAATGAAATAACACCTTTTAATACCTTTTCTTTATCTAAAACATATAAGTAATAGGTTGTATCTTCTTCAACCTGAGTCTGTAAGTATTCTAAAGTTTTTAATACTGTATTATTGGCTTTAATAGAGATAAACTCTGTTGTCATAATACCACCAGCAGTGCTTGGATCATATTTCAACAGACTCTCAATATGTGTCTTATCCTCTATATCTAATTTAGATAATACATCTGCACGTTCTTCTGGATCATCTAGTTCACCAATCAAATCGGCTAATTCATCATCACTCATCTCATCTAAGATAGCACTCTGACGATCTTTAAGGAATGTTTTAAGGATTTCATACTGTTCATCCTCATCCTCTTCTTCCTCAATAACATCCGCAATAATATCATTTGGAAGTTTAGAAAGAATATTATTTAACTGACTATGATGGTCCTGTAATACATCAAGAATATCCGCGGGGTGAATATCATCTATCGCTTCCTGAATCTGTTCTGAAGTCCCATTTATTAAGAGACTAGTAAGATGTTCTTTTGTCATCTTATCCATGTTATTCACCCTCCTTGTATATATAAAAGTCCTTTGCCATTTTATCATTTTTTATGTTAAATCTAAAGTCTTATAAGGTAAAAACTAGTACAAAAAAAGTCATCGTTTAGATGACTTTCATAGCGCCCTGCTGTCTGATATGAGTGACATAGCAACAATGTTTACCCATATACTTTTCTATTTCATTCTTATACTTTCTCGCATAATCATTTTCTACAAATACCTGGATAGTACCTTCAAAACCAGGACCATGTACTCTTACTACACCCTTATCTTTAAGAATCTTTTCACTCATACAAATTGCGAGAGAAATATTCTGATGAGAAGGATCTTTTGAAGAATAAACATTCTGTAAATATTCAAATGAACTATTACCTGAACGTCTGATTTGAATCTTGAATTCAGTAAAGTTACCATCTCTTAATGCCTTTAATTCCTTATTTACACGCTTTTCTTCACTATAGAAATGCATAGCACGTAAAATGGCTCTATCTGAACATACTTTACGCATTGGAATAATATGATCATAGAATTCATTTTCATTTACTTCTCTTAAGAATTCTTTACCAAAATATTTGGCTACTGATCTCATTTCTTCAATAATAGCACGATATTCTTTAGTTAAGTTAGCTGGTACATCTTTTGTATCTACGATACATAAAGAATGATTAAACTGTTCAAACTTAATCATCTGTTTCTTAATAAGTGGTTTCTTAGGATCCTTGAAATCAATCTTGATTAAGCCACCAATCGCACAAGCTGCCTGATCCATTAAACCACATGGTTTACCAAAATAGATATTTTCAGCATACTGTGCAATCTGTGCAATAATTAATGAGCTAATTGAACCACTATTATATAAACCGTTAAGAATAGTGGCAAGAAGAACTTCTATTGCAGCACTTGATGACATACCTGAATAAAGTGGTACTTCACTTGTAATATAAGCTTTAAAACCACCTACTTCATAACCTAGTTTCTGGAACTGAGATACAATACCTTTAATTAAAGATTCAGTTGTACCCTGTTCGTCAAAAGCTAATCTTAATCCTGCTTTACTAATTGTGATAGGGCGAATATCTGGGAATCCTTCAGAAGTAATTCTTACGACATTATCATCTGTAGGTGTAACAACCGCAATAATATCACGGTTAACAGCACATGCAAGCATCTTACCATGCTGATGATCTGTATGCATACCACAAATTTCACTACGTCCTGGTGCACTATAGATTTCTACTTCTTCATCACCATATAATTCAATAAACTGTTTTAAAGCAGTGACATAACGATTCTTCTGCTTTGTAAGTCTGGCATCTTCTGTATAAAGATCCTTGATTAGTGCTTTATATTCCCCTTTGTTAAATCCTGTAATAATCTTACTTGCTTTTTTCACTTGAATCACCTCGAATATATATATGAAATCATTGTTAGTTATCTATTAAGATTTTAACATTTCTTACCATAGTTGTACACTTCTAGACAAATGAATATTCGAAATTAATCACACAATAGTATGTAGTGTTCATTTCTTTGACCTTAGAAGTAATTAATTTATTAAGTTCCTTCTTACTATATTTATCATCCTTCATTAATACATCAAAAACAAGGTTTGTATGTGTAGGACCTGTCACTATTCTAAAGTCATGGATAGAAAGTGATGAATCAATAGTTTCTACAATACTAGTCACTTTATCTCTTAATTCATTTGTGAGTGTGTCATGGATATCAATAGGATCCATATGGATTGTAGTAAGAATATGGAACTTCTCCATCATTGCACGTTCAATATTATCTATTTCATCATGTGTTGTCATCATATCAATAGAAGCATCTACTTCACAATGAACAGTTAAATAACGACGTCCTGGGCCATAGTCATGCATCATTAAATCATGTATACCCATAACACAATCATAACTCATTAAATAGTCTTCTATTTCTTTAATTGTTTCTGGATCTGGTTTGATACCAAGAAGTGGATCAATGGTTGATTTTGCGATAGAGATACCAGAAATAACAACAACAACAGAGACTGCCGCACCAATGAGACTATCCACTGGCAGATCAGTAACTAAAGAAGCCACTAGAGCCACAATAGTGGCAGAAGTTGCCATAACATCATTCATACTATCCTGGGCAGCTGCTTCTAATGCGGTTGAGTTAATTTCTTTACCTGCTTTACGATTAAAGTAACCCATCCATATCTTAACTAATACTGAGAATATCAAAGCAATAAGTGCAGGAACACTGAACTTAACTGCTTCTGGATTAAATAGTTTTAAGACTGCATCCTTTAAACTCATTAAACCTACTAAAATAATTAAAAAAGAAATGCCTAAACCTGTAATATATTCAAAACGTCCATGACCATATGGATGTTCTGCATCAGGATGCTTATTCGCAAGCTTAAAGCCAAAGAATGTCGCAATGTTACTTCCTGCATCAGATAAGTTGTTGTAACCATCTGCGACAATAGAAACAGAATGAACTAATGTTCCAAAAATAAGTTTAAATACTACAAGTACGATATTACATACTATAGAAATAATAGAACAGACTGTTCCATATTGTTCTCTTACATGTGCATCTTCTGTATTCTTATAATCACGTACAAATGTCTTTATTAATAACTGGTACATAAATACTCCCCCTAACTATTAAAAAAGAGAAAGGAACCTTTCTCTAAAAAATTGAAACAATTTTTCTAACGTAAACGTTTCTTCCATCACGTCTTACAAGTTCTAATTCATCCATTTCATCAAGATAGCCTTCAATCTTTGCGGCATTGACTTTCTTATTCGCAATCTTAACTAACATCTCAATAATTGCAGGAGAATCATCTTTTACATAGGCATTATTATCCTGATCATAATGTGGTTTATTCAATAATGTATTTAATACAGCCACATAAGCCCATTTGACTTCTAGTCTTATAAGGTTATACTGCATCCCATTAAATAATTCACCAGGAATATAGTATTGATCATTTTTTTCGCTATTTAGTTCTTCTACATCATCTTTTGTAAGTATTTCTATCATCTTTATCTCTCCCATCTCGCCTATTATAACATAGACTTAATTATCTTTCACTCTTTTTGTGAATGTAGTTACATCGTCAAATCCAATTTCCTGATATTGTTTTAAAACATCTTCTACATGTTCTCCTACACGATCACTTGTATGAGAATCAGTACCCACTGTAATTATTGTACCACCTAGTTCTTTATAACGCTTCACAATATCAAAATTAGGGAAACCACATGTCTTATTTAATGCATATCCTGATGTATTGACTTCAATACCTTTACCCTTTTGAATAAGTGTCTTTAAGATTTCATCAATAATATCCTGATATAACTCATGTTCTACATGTTTATCTTCATAGGGACCATAACGCATAATATAGTCTAAATGACCTAAACAGTTGAAACAGTCAAATGTCTGTACACATTTTAATGTTTCTTCAAAGAATTCTCTATGTGCTTCTTCTTTTGTTTTACCCTTGAAGAATTCTCCATAGTAGAATTCTGTATGATGAATGACATGAATAGAACCAATAACATAATCAAAAGGACATTGTGCTACAAACGTGTTGATTTCATCAATATGATCCATGTCTAATCCAACTTCTACACCAATCTTAATAGTAATACGATCTACATATTCATTCTTCAAGGCACTCAGTTCCATGAAATAAGCATCTGTATCGAGATCAAATGTATCAATAGGATAATCAAAATCACGATGATCAGTAAAACATATTTCATCTAATCCCATTCTAATTGCCTGTTCAATATGTTCACGAGGACTTGCTTCACTATCACCACTAAAATGCGTATGCATATGATAATCAATCTTACGCATTAAGTCCACGCTCCTTCTTATATTCCTCTAATACTTCTGTTTCAGAGAAATGGCGTGTCACTTCATCTTCACCTATCATATAAGTTTCATGACCTTTACCAAGTAATAAAACCACATCACCCTTACTAGCCATATCTAATGCATGATAGATGGCTTCTTTACGGTCAGGAATAATCGTATATTCACCATGATACTTATCAATACCCACTACGATGTCCTTGCAGATATCCACAATCTTTTCTCCTCTTGGGTTATCTGCAGTCAAGATAGAATAACCACCATGTTTAGCGACTACTTCACCAGATTCATATCGTCTTGTCTTAGAACGTTTTCCTCCACTGCCATAAACTACAATTAACTTATTAGGATTATACTGTTCTACAGTAGAAATAATACTTTCAAAAGAGACACCATTATGAGCATAATCGATTAATACACTATAATCAGGTGAGACATGCATGACTTGTCCTCTACCTAATACATGAACCTGTGGTAATGTATTTTGTATATCCTTTGTAGGGACATCAATTAAATAACAGATCATAATTGCAACTAATGCATTATAAGCATTGAACTTACCCGGCATAGAAGCTTTAAAAGAGGCATTAATTAATCCCTTTGTATCAAAGGTAATACCTAATTGACCATTCTCATTATAAAGTTCAATATGGAGAGCTTTAAGGTCACTGTCTTTTTCAATGCTGTATGTTAATACTTTACAAGGAACATCCTTTGTGAACTCTTCAAAATGTTCATCATCCTTATTAAATAAACCAACCTGACAGAAATCAAATAAATGTTTCTTACATGCCATATATTCCGCAAAATCCTTATGTTCATTAGGGCCAATATGGTCAGGTGAAATATTTGTAAAGACACCATAATCAAATTCAATACCAGCCACACGGTTCATCTTTAAAGCCTGGCTTGATACTTCCATGACACAATATTCACAATCATGTTCTACCATTTTTCTCATGATACGCTGTAATTCATAAGATTCTGGTGTTGTATTGGCTGTAGGTTCATGGATATCTCCAATAAAAGTACCATTTGTCCCAATAATACCAACCTTCTTACCTGCATGCTCTAGAATAGACTTAATCATTAATGAAGAACTCGTCTTACCCTTTGTTCCTGTAATACCAACAACCTTTAATTCTTTACTAGGATAATTAAAATACGCACAAGATAATAAAGCCAACGCAATACGTGTATCCTTGACTCTAATATAAGTCATCCCCTCTTTTAAAGGGACATCCTGAGAAATCACAATCGCATGGGCTCCCTTTTCAATCACCTGATCAATAAAATCATGTGCATTAAAAGCAGCACCAACCATACAGACAAATAAACTGCCTTCTTCTACTTTACGTGAATCATAAACTAATGTTGTAATATCTACATCTTTATTCCCAATGATTTCATATTCAAAACCATTTAATAACTTTTCTAATTTCATACAAACACCTCTCTTACACGATTATACCAAAAAAAAAGAGAGAATTAAATCTCTCCTCTTGTATGGAATACTTTTTTGTTGCCTGTCACCTTATGTCTTTCCTTTAATTTATCCAAAACATCGTCTACAGTTAAGCCATAGGCATTCATTAAGACTAATACATGATAATATAAATCACCGATTTCACCAATCAAATCTTCTTTAGAAGTATTTTTAGCTGCAATAACTGTTTCAGTCGCTTCTTCTCCAACCTTCTTACAGATTTTATCAATACCTTCATTTAATAAATAGTTTGTATAAGACTTTTCTACTGGATGTACTTTTCTATCTTCAATAAGATCATAAAGTTCATGCGCAAAATCACTATTGTCATAAGGAATTACTTCATTAAAGAAGCAAGAATAAGAACCTGTATGACAAGCAGCACCGACCTGTTCTACATAAATAACGATTGTATCTAAATCACAATCTAAATAAAGACCTTTAATATGCTGGAAATGTCCGGATTCTTCTCCTTTATGCCATAGTTTATTTCTTGAACGTGAATAGAACCAAGTATCCCCTGTTTCTAACATCTTTTCATATGCTTCTTCATTTACATAAGCTAGCATTAATACCTGTTTAGTCTTGACATCCTGTACAATTGCAGGTACAAGACCATTCATTTTCTCAAAATCTGGTTTCATCACATATTTCTCCTTACTGGAATACCTGCCTGTGCACAGGATTCCTTAACTTCATCCACTGTAGCTTCACCAAAGTGGAATAAACTTGCAGCTAATGCAGCATCGCAGTCTGTTTCTTTAAAGACATCAACGATATCTTCTTTACCACCACAGCCACCACTTGCGATAACTGGAATATTAACTGCTGCCACTACTGCTTTCAACATATCGATATCAAATCCATCTCTTGTTCCATCCGCATCCATACTTGTAAGAAGTATTTCACCAGCACCAAGAGATTCACATTTCTTAACCCATTCTATTAAATCAAGTCCAGTATTTGTACGTCCACCTGCGACATAGACATCCCATCCAGAATGATCTTCTCTTGCTTTCGCATCTACTGCCACAACAACACATTGAACACCAAACTCATCACTGGCTTCCTTAATAATATTTGGATTCTTGACTGCAGCTGAATTAACAGATACCTTATCTGCACCTGACGCAAGAATCATACGGAAATCTTCGACAGTACGAATACCGCCACCCACACATAGTGGAATAGAAAGTTCATCAGCCCCTCTTTGAATGAGGTCCTTGATGATGTCTCTATTTTCATATGTGGCAGTAATGTCTAGAAAGACAACTTCATCTGCACTTTGACGGTCATATTCTTTTGCTAGTTCAATTGGGTCACCAACATCCTTCAGGCCAACGAAATTAACACCTTTTACAACCTTCCCATCTTTAATATCTAGACAGGGAATAATTCTTTTAGCCAACATTTTCAATGACCTCCTTTAGATTAATACGCCCTTCATAGTATGCTTTACCTACAATACAAGCATAATAATCACGTTTATTTACTTCATAGACATCTTCATCATCCTTTACACCACCAGAGACAACAAAGTTAATCTGAGAATTAGCGTGTATTTCTTCATAAAGAGGGAAAGAAGGACCTGTGAGGGTACCATCTTTAGAGATGTCCGTACATACTATGTATTTCACACCTCTTTCTTCTAATTGATGAATAAATGTCAAATAATCTACATCACTTGTTTCAAGCCACCCGGCAATACTGACCTTTCTATCTCTTACATCTACTCCTACGACTATTCTTTCTGGTCCATACTTTTTTAATGCTTCATCAAGAAAAGCAGGATTCTTAATTGCAGCCGTACCAAGAATCACACGATCTACCCCAATCTCATCTAAATACATAGAGACTGTATCCATGTCACGAATACCTCCTCCTAATTCCATGGGAATAGAAATAGAAGCATGTATTCTTTTAATCGTTTCTTTATTAGTTGCATGAGCATCTTTTGCACCATCTAGATCTACTACATGGAGATACTTTGCACCCATCTTCTCAAATCCTGCTGCTAATTCTTCAGGATGTGATGAATAAACAACTTTCTTATTGTAATCGCCCTTATAAAGACGGACTGCTTCTCCATCTTTTAAATCAATGGCTGGAATAACTAACATAATACCAACTCCTTAAAGGCACGTAAGATCTTCTTACCAATCTCTCCACTCTTTTCAGGGTGGAACTGTGTACCCATAACATTATCTTTATATACAAAAGCAGTAATCTTCTTACCACCATAATTCACATAAGCCCCAATCTCATCTTCTGGACAATGAGCACTATATGAATGTACAAAGTAGACATAATCGCCTTCTTCTACATACTTTAATAAAGGATGAGACTGTTTAATAGCTAACTGGTTCCATCCCATATGAGGAAGTTTAGCATCGACTTCCATTTTATCGACAGACCCCTTTAAGAATCCTAATCCTTTTGTATGTCCATTCTCACTGCCTTCTTCAAATAAAAGCTGCATACCAATACAAATACCAAGTATTGGTGTTCCCTTGTCCTTCACTTCATTAAGTACAGGTACAAGATGACATGCTTCTAAATTACTCATAGCTGCAGGAAATGCGCCAACACCTGGAAGAATAATGCCATCTGCCTGACGAATAACTTCAGGATCATTTGTGACAACTACATCCATACCCTGTCTTTTACAGGCATTTGTGACTGAACCGAGATTTCCTACATGATAATCAATAATCACAATCATTTATAACACCCCTTTACTTGATACTACCTGACCCTTGTGGGCTTCATCAATTGTGACAGCCTCCTTGATGGCACGTGCCATAGATTTAAATATTGCCTCTATAATATGATGTGTATTCTTACCATAATGTTCATTAATATGTAAAGTCATGAAGCAGTTATAGGCAAATGCACGGAAGAATTCTTCTGTCATTTCTACTTCATAATTACCTAGATGAATATTATCTAGTTCTACATTAAAAACTAAATAAGGACGTCCACTGAAATCTAAGTCAGTCGTCACAAGTGCTTCATCCATAGGGATAGTGAAATGACCATAACGGGTAATACCACGCTTATCACCTAAAGCTTTATTGAAGCACTGTCCTAAGACAATCCCTAAATCTTCTACAGTATGATGAGAATCAACCTGTAAATCACCCTTACATCTTACCTTTAAATCAAAATTACCATGGAAAGCAAAAAGCTCAAGCATATGGTCCATGAACCCTACACCTGTATCCACATCTGCTTCTCCTTTACCATCAATATTTAAAGAAACATATACATATGTCTCTTTTGTCTGTCTTTCTATTTCTGCCTGTCGCATAATTTAATCCTCGAAACGTACCTTGATACTATTAGCATGTGCATCTAAACCTTCTAGATGTGCAAACTTCATAATATCATCTTTGAATGTACCAAGTACTGCCTGTGGATAATAGCTGAAAGCTGAATGCTTTATGAAATCATAAACACCTAAAGCACTATAGAACTTAGCAGTACCACCTGTTGGTAATACATGGTTTGTACCACTCATATAGTCACCTAATGGTTCTGGTGTATATTCACCTAAGAAGATAGAACCAGCGTTCTTGATATTTGGTAATTGTTCTAATGGGTTATCTACTAATACTTCTAAATGTTCAGGTGCAATCTTATTAGATAAGTTAATACCTTCCTTGATACTATCTACAATAACAGCACCACCATAGTTATCTAATGAAGACTTGATGATGTCTTTACGAGGTAAATCTTCTACCTGTCTAACTAATTCTTTATCTACATTCTTTACTAATTCTTTTGAAGTTGTAATAAGAATCGCACTGGCAAGCTTATCATGTTCAGCCTGACTCATTAGGTCAGCTGCGATATATTTAGGATTTGCGTTCTCATCAGCGACAATAAGAATTTCACTAGGTCCGGCAATCATATCAATATCAACGACTCCATAACATAACTTCTTTGCAGTTGCAACAAAGATATTACCTGGGCCCACAATCTTATCTGCCTTCGTAATTGTATCAGTTCCATAAGCAGCAGCGGCAACACCCTGTGCCCCACCACATTTATAAATCTTAGTAATACCAGCCACATAAGCAGCAGCTAAAATAACATCAGAAACCTTACCATCCTTCTTTACTGGTGTAATAATATATAGATCTTCTACACCCGCAAGTTTTGCAGGTACAGCATTCATCATAACAGTAGAAGGATAAGTAGCAGTTCCACCTGGTACATATAAAGCCACTGTGGCGATAGGACGCACTAATTGTCCCATGACAACACCATTATCTTTATACATAGTCCATGATTTTTCAATCTGGTTCTTATGATATTCAGTGATCTGATCCTTTGTGCGTTCTAGAATCTTCATGAATCCAGGTCCTACCTTAGTAATAGCATCCATGATTTCCTGTTTAGAAACGATGAAATCATCCTTTCTAGATACATGGAAACCATCAAACTTAGCACAGTATTCCTTTAATGCATCATCCCCATTTTCACGTACATTATTAATGATCTCACTAACTGCTTTATTGACTTCTTCAGATATTTCAGTTTTTCTTGTATGAAGTTTATTTTCTAGTTCTTCATAGTTTCCTTTATAAATCAATTCTTTTAACACTTTAATGATCCCCCTTCTTTAGTGCATCCACTAGTTTAAATATTTCATCCTTCTTATATTTTAAAGCTACTTTATTCACAACCATTCTTGTAGAAATATCTGAAATCTTTTCAATCACTTCAAGACCATTGGCCTTAAGTGTAGATCCTGTTTCTACAATATCTACAATCGCATCAGATAAACCAACAACAGGTCCTAACTCTACAGAACCTTCCAGTTTAATAATTTCTACATCCTCCTGTTTAGATGCGAAATATTCTTTTGCGGTCTTTGTATATTTAGAAGTAATACGTTTACGACGATTAAATGTCTTTGTGCGGTATTCTGGATAAGCAGCTAACGCAAAATAACATTTACCAATCTCTAAATCTAATAACTCATAATAATCATCAAAATCAGATTCATCCAAAGTATCCTTACCGACAAATCCAACATCCACAATACCGTGTTCTAGGAAAGTCAATACATCATTTGCTTTCGCAAAAATCATTGAAATACCATCCTTTGTCTCTATTAATAACTCACGGTCTTTATTAAAAATAGGATCCATATCAAAGCCCTGCTGTTGTAATAACTTACATACCTGCTTTTCTATTCTTCCTTTAGTAATCGCAATCTTAATCATTGGCTTCATTCTCCTTTCCTATTGCATCCAATACATTATTCAAATGATATGAGAATCCAATAGAAGGTACGTTCTTATAGAAATGATCAAACAAATGGTCATAACGTCCTCCCTGGAGAATTGGATGGGCACTATAATAAGAGAATCCCTTCATCATAATACCTGTATAATAACTTCTCTCAGGTACCATACATAAATCAAAGATAATATTCTCTTTATGCTTAGAGAACTCATACAATGATTCCATCTCTTCAATAGCCTCTAAAAGTTCTTCATCCTTCACAATCTCTTTTACTTCTCTTAAACATTTAATATTCCCAAAAGCACTAGGAAGAATTAATAAGAGTTTATTTAAATCTTCATCAAAACCATGTGCTTCTACTAAATGTTTCATATCAGAACTTTTCTTTTTCTTTAAGATATCAGTGAGAGAACGATCCATTACAAGAGCCATTAAACGCTTATAGAACTTTGCAGAACCAAGTTCTAGTTTTAAATCACTTAAACCAATATTCTGCATTGTTTCTTCAATAAGTGATAAGCATTCCTGATCTCCCTCACGTCCTGGAAGACCAAACAACTCAATACCACCCTGGAACAATTCAGAACTTCTACCTTTATGTCGTGCCTGGGTACGATATACCTTACCAAAATAACTATAACGTCTTACTTCATCTGTATGAGCATTACTATAGATACGTGCAATAGGTACAGTAAAGTCAGTTCTTAAAGTGATACGCTTTCCTTCATGGTTTATGAACTGAAACATTGTTTCTTCATTTGTCCCAAAACCACTTAACAAGTCTGCATATTCAAATGTAGGTAATAATAACTCCTGGTATTCATGTGCATTGAATGTTTTTCTTAAATGTTCTTCAATCGTACGCATTAAAGAAGCGTCCATTCTAGTTGCATCATTACTTTCTTCAGGAATCAGATATTTAAATTCTTCCAAAGTTATGTCCCCCTTATATATAAAAAGGAACAGGTCCAATGACCTGTTCCGTTATGTCATTGTTTCGTGTCCGTTTTTTTGAGTTGTATGTCAAAACGGGCTGTATCAAATTGATATAACCCTAACTAGAACCACGATGGTGATGGTGTAAATTGTTGACAAAAATTGTATTTTTCATAAATAATCACCTCAGTTTTTAATATACTACCACATTTTACTTATAAAAAAAAGCATTTTAATACAAAAAAGAGCCTTAAAAAAGGCTCTCAATTATAAAATGAAACTGGAATTAAATTTTTATATAAATCTACCATGTAAAAATTGGTATCTTTTCTAAAATAACTGTTTAACATAATCTTGCAGGCGATGTAGTATTCGTACAATCAAAATAGTTTCTTTAGAAATTTGATAAAATATAATGTAATTATCACATGTTAAAAATCGAAATCCACTATCAATATTATTTTCTAAATACCATACTGGTCCAAGTCGGGGGTATTCCTTAAGTTCACCAATTTTATTGAAAATTCCTTTTACTGTTTTTTCTGCTGCAATCGGATTATTCAAATCATCATAGATATAATCATAAATTCTATCCAAATCTTTTCTTGATTTTGGTGAATAAAATATTTTAATCATTGTTGAATCTCTTTTCAAAATGTTTTAGCATTTCATCTTCAGCAATCCATCCTTCTTCATTAGCAGAAACAACACTTTCATTTAACATGCTCATAAGTTTCATCTCAGCAACAAGTTTATCATACTTCATTGCTTTTTCATACATTTCCTCCTGTTCATTAATATCCATAATCGTATAACAACCATGACCATTTTTTGTCAAATAAACAGGTGAACCAACAGATACTTTTTCTAGCACTTGATTATAATTTCTTAAATCTGAAATAGGTTTAATAACTGGCATAGCAATCACTCCTTACATCATTATTATACGTATTTATTAAGAATAATTCAAAGTAATATTTTTAGAAGAATTCTACTAATAATTGGTTTTCCATTCTTTTATCTAAATGAAAACGGCAGAAATGACTACATGAATAAGACTGCACGCAGGGTGATTGATTACTGTATCAATCATGATATTAGAACATAGGCAAACTTTTGGGATAAGGATGTAATACCAGTCTATAAGAGGATGATACTGAAGAATACCATTTCAGTGGAAAGAGAATAAATCGTGGACAAATTCTGAATGAAGATGTGAATGGTGCATTAAATATCCTGCGTAAAAGTAGCGTTGTGAATGTAAACATCCTATACAGTAGAGGCGAAGTGGACACGCAATAAGAATACAGAGTATTAAGTCGAGGTAGTTCACAAGTAGAAAATGTCATGTCCCTGTTGACATAACATATAAGCGACTGCCTATCGCAAAAAAAAGAACCTCATAATGAGATTCTTATAAGAAAGTACTTTCATATTATCTAGAAGAACTTATATTCCTTTAATAGGGCTTCTAGATCAGAGCCCTCTATTCTTTTTAATAACTCTTTTAAGACAAGACGTTTTGTGAATGACTGACTTTCCATGAAAGTCTCATCACCATATAAAGATGAGAAGACACTTAAATAGTCTTCAATAGAATAACGATAAGCAGGAATACTTCTTGTGATATGCAATAAACTATACACTGCATTCATTGCGGTATGCACAAGATAATCTAAGCTACCTGGATATTCATAAGGTAATGAAACTCCTTCACCTATATAAGCATAGTTTCTTCCATTGATGTGTGCTTCACAATGAGTATTAGTATGAGTATAAGGAACGGTAGAAGCAGACATCAATGAGAGTTCATTGATTTTATTCTGTGGAATACCTAAATGATAAAGCCATTCTGCACATATCTCATAGCCTTTACTTTCTAACATAGACTTTTCTACATAATCACCCGTCTTTTCTGGATGTAATCCATGAAGGAGAATAACACATTCATTCTCTTTCTGGTTCTTATAGTAAGGCTGTCTTGGTATTGTCCAGTTGAGTTCCCAGGCTGATTCATTAATAGGAATCACACCACCTGTAATATCTTCACCAGAAAGCGGGTCTTTTTGAAGAATATTTCTTAAGTAATGGATGATCTTCTCATCCTGAGTTGTAACAACTGCATGAACTATAGAATCTTTACTTTGACTTGTATGAATAAATAGAAGATCCTGGTTTGTCAAATCTATAGTTTCTTCCATACCTTCACTCTTAATTGTAAAAGCAGTGGCTTTATCGTCTTCTATTTCTACATGAGTCACTTCAGTATTGAAATGGAAGACAACATGATGTGCATCTAAGTATTCTATAATAGGTACAATCACTGATTCATACATACAGTACTTAGGAGAAATCATGCTGTGAGAGGTCAATATATGCATATAACGATGTAATGTCACTTTAAATGAATAAGCATCATTGACTGGAAATAAAGCATGCCAATAATAGTAGAAATCAGATTCCATAAAGTCCTGACTGAATACATCTTTAACCTGTTTACCTTCTAATTGTTCATCTGGAGTAAAGAAGAAATGAACAAGTTCTGATATTAATTGATCACTTAATTGTATATTATGAACAGTCTTCATAGGTGCATCATGATTCAAATAAATCATTTCATCTAAAACAGTGAGTCCTTCTGTTTCTATAGAAGGTATAGAACGTAATATATCCCATAAATAGAGACTACGATTATCTACAAAGGAAAGATAAGACTCATAATGATGAAATGAATCTACTGAATCAATAATATGAATATGTTCACCCTTTAATGAACCATCTCTCAACAAATAACAGGCAGCCACTAAGCTAGTAAAGTCACTTCCTAATATATATGCATTATGTGCATCAATGTTTTCTCTTTTTCTTGGCTTCACAAATAAATCCATGGCAATCCCCCCTATCCTCATAGTATAGAAAAAATAAAATATAAAAAAATAAACATCCCATACAAGATGTTTATTCTTTATACATTATAGTGTTTTTGTTTAAAAGGTTTCATAGCGTTTTAAGGCCGCTTTGATGTTTCCTTTGATTGCTTTATCTAGTTTACGGATAATAAGTTCTGGGTCTTGTCGCATATCATTATTGATCCATTCTAATGTAAGACCTACAAAAGAATACTTATAGAAATTCGCAAGGAACGCTTTGTCATCTTCTCTAACATTCATTCCTACAGCCTGTTCATCTACAACATCCTTTAATAACTTATATACAATTCTATAAAGATATGTTTCTACATGTTCACGACTAACAGAACGATAAACATTAGTGACAAATGATTTGTTGTCTAAGATAGCACCAAAGAGTGCATAGAGACCTTCTTCCCATGTATCAGATGTTTTATGGCCCATCATTACTTCTTCAGCATCCTGAATACATGACCATTCTACGAGATCATAAATATCCTGGAAATGATAATAGAAAGTCATACGGCTGATACCACAGTCTTCTGCAATATCATTAATAGTGATCTTATCAAGAGGCTTCTTTAATAATAAATGTTTCAAAGACGCTTCAATAGCGCGTTTCGTAGTTTGTGACATTTTGGCCCTCCTTATATTCACTATTATGCACGTTGTTCATACTTTTTACAACAAAAACGTATAGACGATATTAATGATTGGCATAGTAATAATACATAAAAGAATAGATAATGCGTTAATAACTGAACTTTCAAAAGCATGATTATCATATAATTGCGCAAACTGAGTCACAGTAGATGCAGAAGGACCACTGGCCGCAAGTAATGAAATCATTAATACCTGTGATGCACTTGGGAATAGTTTTGTCATACCTGTAAAAATAAAAACTAATAAAATAATTGCTGGGAATACAACTAAACGAAGGAAACATACGACATAAGCACGGACATCGGTAAAGACTTCCTTCATATTCATACCAGCAAGTAACATTCCTACTACAAACATACTCAATGGTCCCATTAAGCTGCCCATCCCAGATATAGCACTCTGAAACATCGTAGGCAATTTAATCTGTAAGAAGAACATAATGATACCTGCTGCAATCGCAATCATATTGATGTTCAAGAGGATCTTCTTTAAATCAAAGTGTGTATCTTCACTAATAATGAGCTTACAATGTGTCCACAATAATATAGTCTGTACAATCATATACCCTGAACAATAAAAAACCATTTCGTTCCCTAATACGATAGAAACAAGAGGAAGAATCAAGTTTCCACAGTTAGGATACATGATAGACATTGATTCAATCGCATTAAAATGACATTTCTTTGTGAGTATCTTAGCCAGTATATAATAAATAATATGTATAAGAATAGCTGCACCAATAGATAGTAAGAAACCTTTTAGCTTTTCTTCTGTTAAGTCAATTTGGAATGAATTGATGATTGCACAAGGTGCAGAAACATATAATACAATCTGTGATAAAAGTTTAGATTCTGATATTGTACATATATCTGTTTTAATTAGTACATATCCTACTCCTATCATAATAAATAAAGCTCCAATTTGTGTAGCAAGTGAAATAGCTAAATCCATATCTTTAACCCCCTAGAAGGCATCATACACTTATTATCTTCTAAAAGCATCTTTTTGCATAAGATGAAAAAAGTGATTGCAGCAATGATGTGATTTATTTAATCTAGTTATTCAAACATATACTTTCGTTAATATTATTATGATACAATATATTTGTGGATAGTTTATAGTATCTAAATCTTCAAACATAGAAAAGGAGGAAAATTATGACTACAACTATTATTTACTTCTTAATTGTATTGATTCTACAGTTACTCTTATTCCTATTTATCAAACGTAATCATAATAATAGCGTGCTTCTTGTTTTGATTTCTTTAGGTATTTCTATATCTGCTGCAATATCTTTCTGGAACACAGCTATTCTTATAGATGAATTGGGTATAAGTTCCAGTAGTCTCGATACATTATTCTTTGGTATATCTATCATATTATCTTTAATTAATATGTATACTGTACTCAAAGAGAAATAATCAGACCATATAGTCATATATACGACTATATGGTTTTTTAGTAAAAGAAAACACCAAATAGATGCCCATTTGGTATTTCACATGATTTTACATATTCTCCTGTTCTTTCGCAGATTCCTGTAATAATTGATAGTTTTCCATGAACTCTTCACTATTACTCACATAAGCATAAGAAATATACTTATGCGCAATCTTGATCTTATGTTTACTTACTGCCTTGATTGATTTAATATCCTTTACTTCAATCATTTCTGGAAGTAATGCGACATATTTCCATGTATATATCATGATAATATCGCTATATAAGTGAAGATTATAGCCAGCAAGACAGATTAATGCGATAGTAATAGTCATAATAAGAGCTAAGACAAAACGCATCTGTGAATGCCATACAACTTTGGAATAAATAGATAATGCGAGTAATGCAGGAATCATAATAATCATAAATACTGTTACTCTAAAATCTTTGAATTTTTTCATTTATATCACCTTTTCACATTCTACATGGATTAAGGTCATTTGACAAGTTGTTGAATTTGTCTTACACTCATTTCATAAAAATATTGGAGGTATTCAATGAAAATCAAGAAATTTCTATCCGAACTACTTGGTACTTTCCTACTTGTATTTCTAGGTACTACAGCTTATGCATTACTTGGATCTACAGGATTAGGTTCTACATATAGTACAGTAGCAGGTATTATCGGTATTGCAGTTGTATTTGGTCTTGCAATGACATTCGTTTATTATATGTTCTCTTCTATTTCAGGAGCACATGTCAATCCAGCAGTGTCTGTCGCAATGTATTTTAATGGAGCTATCTCTCTCGTAGAAATGATCCTTTATATTGTGGCACAACTATTAGGTGCACTTCTTGCAAGTGGATTACTACTTGGTATTCTTAAATGTATTCCTAGTGTATCTATTATAACTTTAGGTGTTGGACAGACAGGATATAGCTCTTTAAGTATGATTTCATTAGATATAAAGGGTGCTATTCTTATAGAAGCTGTATTAACTTTTGTATTTGTATTAGTGTACTTACATGTAGTAAATGATGAAAGATTAGAAAAACTATCTGGATTATTAATCGGTGGTGCTTTAACACTTGTCACTATTTTAGGTATCCCATTTACTGGTGCTTCTATTAACCCTGCAAGATCATTTGGTCCAGCAGTTATTATGAAGATACTTGGCAAAGGCACTGCACTTAATCAGTTATGGGTATTTTTATTATCACCACTTATTGGTGCTTTAGTCGCTTATATCGTTTATAAGTTATTAAAAGGTGAAAAGATTGCATAGCTAAACTGATTCAAAAATCTAGGGGCTGTAACGAATAGACAGTATTGACTACTACCTTGAGCGTTACAGCCCTTTTTCGTATATACTCTCCTAAAAAGGTTATTCTCTTTTGCATGATGAATACTTTTTCATATTTTAGACGCACTTAAAAACATTAGAAAAGAGATAGCTTCCGCTATCTCCCAGCCCCCCCGCTATAAGTATGGGACCAAATTCACCAAGATTATTATGTATATACTAGTAATTCGCTTTTTTATTATAACCTAGAATTTGAAGAAGTTTTTAATTTCATCCTTAAAGAAGTAGATAAGTAACACTGTATTTCCAACAAAAGGAGTTAAAAGACATGAGTGGAAAAATGTTGGTATTGAAACAAACTCAAATAGCGTATCTGCGATAGGGATTGCCACAATTGTTTGATCAGGATAAAAAGAAACTGCAATAAATAAAATCACATAGATAACAAAACAGAAAAGAAATTTTATTGTTTTAGTACTCATAAAATTATACCTCTATACATTAAGATTTAGATTTAACATCAATATAGGATGCTGACGTCTTTTTGGAAATGTAGTTATATGAATCATATAATCCACTTGAATCAAAGTAATCTGTTCTCATATGTTTTACCAAGAAATCTCCAGATATTCCAAGACGACTATATTTTTATATTGAGGTGGGGGTTTCTGCCGTTTTCACTTAGATAAATGTAAACGTTTTCTACACTATATATTATACTGATACAAATAATATTAGTAAATAATTTACCAATTTTTATATATAAATTGTTTTCAATAATCACAATCCTAAAGTGTACTCACAAAGTGTAGTTAATGCTTTTTATTACCTTAATCCTAGCTTTATCTTTGTGATAATAATTTCTTATTTTATAGAAATTCTATCATTCGCATAATATAATTAATTTAAGGAGGATTTCGTTATGAAATATGTTGATAAGGTTTTAACAGAATTAAAAGAAAAGAATGCTGATCAGCCAGAATTCATCGAAGCGGCTACAAACATCTTAAAGAGTTTGGAACCAGTTATTGAAGCACACCCTGAATATGAAAATATGGCGATCCTTGAAAGATTTACTGAACCTGAAAGAGTTATTATGTTTAAAGTCCCTTGGGTTAATGATGAAGGTAAGACTATTGTGAACAGAGGTTACCGTGTACAGTTCTCTAGCGCAATCGGTCCTTACAAAGGTGGTTTAAGATTCCATCCTTCAGTAAACCTAGGTATTATTAAATTCTTAGGTCTTGAACAGATCTTAAAGAACTCTCTTACAACTTTACCTATTGGTGGTGGTAAAGGTGGTTCTGACTTTGACCCACAAGGTAAGAGTGATGCTGAAGTAATGCGTTTCTGTCAGTCATTCATGACTGAATTATACCGTCATATCGGTCCTAGCGTAGACGTACCTGCTGGTGATATCGGTGTAGGTGGAAGAGAAATCGGATACTTATTTGGACAGTATAAGAGAATTAAAGATGCTTATGAAAACGGTGTTTTAACTGGTAAAGCTTTACCATTTGGTGGAAGCTTAATTCGTCCTGAAGCTACTGGTTTTGGTGCTGTTTATTATGGTAATGAAGTATTAAAACATTTCAATGACAGCTATGAAGGCAAGACTATTGCATGTTCTGGATATGGTAACGTTGCATGGGGTGTTGCTCAGAAAGCAACTGAATTTGGTGCTAAGGTTGTTACTATCTCTGGTAGAGATGGTTATGTATATGATGCAGAAGGTGTCAATACTCAGGAAAAATGGGACTTCCTTGTTGAAATCAGAACTAAGAACGATGTTAAGTTAAAAGACTATGCTGAAAAGTTCGGTGCTGAATTCCATCCAGGAGAAAAACCTTGGGGTGTTAAGTGTGATATGGCATTCCCTTGTGCAACACAGAATGAAATCGAAGAAGAAGATGCTAAGAAGTTAGTAGAAAACGGATGTAAGTATATTATCGAAGGTGCTAACATGCCTACTACTCCAGAAGCTATTGCATACTTCACAGGTCATGAAGGTACTTTAGCTCCTGCAAAGGCAGCAAATGCTGGTGGTGTTGCAGTTTCTGCACTTGAAATGAGTCAGAACTCAATGCGTTATAGCTGGACTAGAGAAGAAGTAGATGAAAAACTTCATACTATCATGGTAGATATCTATAATAACTCTGTTGCAGCAGCTGAAAAATATGGTTTAGGTTATGACTTAATCAAGGGTGCAAATATTGCAGGCTTTGAAAAAGTTGTAGATGCTATGATTGCTCAGGGTAACTATTAATATCTATGAGAGTTGTAATGAAATCATTACAGCTCTTTTTTTGTGCCTCAAAAAAAGGTGGATTAGATAAAAATTTGTTATGTCTTTTTCAAAATCATAGTGGACTTGCTCAGCGTATTTGGTGGACTTCTATTAGCGGAATTCTAACAATTGCTAATGATCAAATATCAATGTGAATGTACACATATCAAATATATATTCACTTATTAGTATTTTTTTGATAAAAAAAGAAACAAATGACTAAATTAGTATTTGTTTCCGTTTTTCATTAGATATTTTGAATTTAACGATGTTTTATTTTCTTTTATATCGTTTTAATGATTTTGGTTCTTCTGGTTGACCAAAAACAATATTACATGCACTATTAACACCAACAATTGCTAATAATGTCAATGTCCATGTAAATAAATTCAAAATGCCTTTTTTAAAACCATATGCCATATTTCATCACCTCAAAAATATCTTAACATTATTAAATTAAAATTTTAATGACTCATGAACAAAAAACAAGACAGATGAATAAGAAACAATTTTTGTTTGAAAAATTGAATATATATGAACAAAGTTAAGGTATAATGTAAATAGATACACTATTATAACAATTTATGTAAATTACAAACATTAAAAGAGCAATATAGTAATTTATATATAGTTAAGGAGAATAATTTTATGAAAAGTGCTACAAATAATGGTTTAAAACATGCAAGACTGAATAAGAAGTTATCAATTTCTGAATTAGCAATTGCAATTAATAAAGATACTTCAACAATTCATCTTTGGGAAGATGGTTTAAAAGCAATTGATTCTTTAATACTAGAACAATTATCAGATATTTTAGATTGTTCAACAGAATTACTTTTGTTTGGTGAAATAAGAGAAAGTTTGAATATTAATGATTTATCTTATGAACAGCAAAAAGTAGTTTATGATTTAGCAATGATGTTAAAACAATATAATAAGGAGAATGAAAATGGACTTCGCTGATAAAATTAAATTTTTAATCAAAAAAATTTTAGATATGACTCAAGTTGAATTAGCAAAAAGATTATGTGTAAGCAGAACAAGTGTTCATAACTGGGAAAATGGCGTATCAAAACCATCAACTGAAAATATAAAAACAATCTCCCTTTTATGTGGAATATCTACAGATTATTTAATTAAAAAAAATCATCCTTTAGAAATTTCTTTGTATAATATTGATGATCAAGCATATAAAATTTTAAAAGATTTAATAAACTATTTTGGAGAAAGGAATGAAAATGTAGAGAACTATGAAAAATAAATTATATAACTATCTTAAAAATAATAACGTAGATATTGAAAAAGATGTCTTCGATTATGGGTTTGCATTGTTTTATTCATATTCTATATATATATTATTTATAATACCTATTTCAATATTTAATGATTCGATCATAGAAGTATTTTTATTTATTCTTCTTTATATTCCTATAAGAAAAAACATAGGTGGGTTACATTTGAAAAATCAATATCATTGCATTATACTTTCAATCATTGTAACTTTACTTACCCCTTACATAAGAAAGTACATTCCAGTCAACTATTATTTTGCTACATTCATTATTGTTCTTAATTTTTTGTTATATAACCGATTTGTACCAGTAGATTGTAAAGAAAAACAACTGTCTGATGATGAAAAAAAATCTTATAGAATTTTTTCTTTAAAAATTCATTTAATATACTCTTTCGTATTATAGAACTAGAAGTTATTCAAGTAATAATTCTAGTTTTTTATTTT